>USBG01000009.1 GCA_900552855.1 uncultured Phascolarctobacterium sp.
TCATGGCTTCGGCTGTGACGTCCTTGATTTTTATGCAATTTATCTCGTAAGGAAGTATAAATGATTTCCATGTACATTGCTTAGGGTTAAGAAAAAATCTAATTTATGCTCTGATTATACTGCGTTGTTCAGTATGGTCAGAGCATATATTTTTTGAAGTGTATGTGTGCGTAGCGCAATAATCAAATGTACTCGATATACATTTGATTGACTGGGGGGGACAAAGTGCTATACTTTCCTTGAGGAATATTTTTGTTTAAAACGAAACAGTCGGTGTTGTGAATATATCAATACAAATGTTTTTGATTATAATGTTTGTAACAGAAATAGGCTTCTTAACGGTTGAGTGCCGGTAAAATAAAAATTGCATACTGTAGGTTTGGTGTTAAAAATGATGAAAGGTTGTGAGTTTTATGAAAAAACATGTACTCAAAAAAAGTATGGTATTAGGCTCCTTGATGGCGTTTGTCATTACTGGCAGTGTGTTGGCAGCTAATGTTGATGTTGCTAATGGTGTAACTAAGAATGAGCCTGTTATCGCAGTTGGCACAAACGAAAGCTTTAAAAACGCAGGTACAGTAGTTGCTAGTGAGAGCATTACTGTAACTGGCGCTTTTACTAATACTGGTGAAATTCAAACAAAAAAATTGGATATAACACAACACTCACATGCTGGTACAATTATTGGCGGTAAAAAAATAGTTGCTACAGAAAGCTTTGTTTATAGAGGAACTAATGATAGTTATTATACCAATCCGTTAACTGCTGATGTGCATACTAAATTGTTACATATTATCGGTTCTACTACAAATAATCAGACTGGTTTTTTGGTAACTGATAATGAAGTTTTGGATGATGTAGAAAATATTATTATTGAAAGTAAGGGCGGTAAAACCGGTTCAAGCTTTACTGGTAATGATTTAAATATCACATCTAACATTACTTTAAAAGGAGCAGGTGATGCTAGATTAGAGGTAACTGACGATTCTAATGTATCTTTTGGTAAAGTAACCAGTGAATCCAGTAAGGGTAAAATTCAAGCAAATGGTAACAGTAAGGTTTCTGTTGCTGAATTAAATGTTGAGTCTGGAGAGTTGACTTTACAAACTAATGGTAAAGAAGATTCTGTTGGTAAGTTTGTCCTTGGAAACATTAATTTAGCTGAAAATGGCAAGCTATATGCGTGTACCGATAATGAATGGGCTAAACCAAAAATGGAAATTAGTGGAGATATTAATATCAATTTAGCTAAAAATGCTGTGGTTGATTTTGGCGCAAATAAGATATTAAAACCAGATTGGGATGGTACTAAAATTAATGTAAATGCTGATTCTTTAACTGTACACGTAGCTGATACATCTAGTGATTCTAAAGTATACATTTCCAATAACAGTGACATTGTAAAAAATAATTCTGAGAAGATAGTGATTATTGCTGATGGTGCAAATAACACTGGTAATGCAGCCGAAGATTTAAAGTCCGCTGGAAATGTTTTACAGTTCACAGACGATTCTAATGGTTCTGACGCAATACCTACTACTTCCGCTGGCGTAGGTGCTACCGTTGAACAGGAGGCAAGCACTATTTTTGATGGTGCAAGTGGTTCTATTGCTGAAAAAGGTAAGATAGAGAATATTCAAATTAAGAGAAACACTAACGTCTATGGCATTTTAGATACTACTACTAATGCACTTATGACTTGGCGTCAAGAAAACAATGATATGAATAAACGTCTTGGCGAGCTTCGTGACAGCAATGGTCAGCATGGTGTTTGGGTTCGTATGGTACGTGGTCAGGCTGATTACAACAGCATTGATAACCAGTATAATACATATCAATTAGGCTATGATGAGAAGTTAAGCACAAATCCTGAATGGACTGTTGGTGCAGCTGTAAGCTATACAGATGGTTCCAGCGATTTTGCTAGTGGCAGTGGCGAAAATACTCACAAGAGCATTGCTTTCTACGGCAGCAAATTAAGTGAAGACGGCAGCTTTGTTGACTTAATTGCTAAATATGGTCGTTTAGAGCATGAATTCAATGTTGCTGAAGATACTTTAAGTGGCGAATATGCAACTAATGGCTATAGCGTAAGTGCTGAATATGGCAAACGTTTTGAGAAAGAAAACGGCTTCTGGATTGAGCCTCAAGTTGAGTTGACTTATGGCAGAGTAACTGAGGCTGATTATGTTAATAAGCAAGGCAATAAAGTTGTACAAGAGGATATGGACAGTCTTGTTGGTCGTCTTGGCTTCCGTTTGGGCAGAGATATCAAGCAAGGAAATGTATATGTACGTGCTTCCTATTTGTATGATTTTGATGGTGAGACAGCTGTAAGCTTTACTGATTCTGAAGGACATAAGAGAGTGATGGAAGCTGACCTTGGCGGTGGCTGGTTCGAGGTAGGCGTAGGCACTAACTACAACCTGAGCGATGCAACCTATCTGTACTTTGACGTAGAAAAAACCTACGGCGGTGACGTTGCTACTCCGTGGCAATGGAATGCAGGCGTTCGTTATAGCTTCTAATTTCACTCAATAACGTGCAAGATAATGTACTATCGTTTTTTGGGTAATTGGTAGAATATCTTGTATCTTTGATATTAATTATAAAAATTAAAATAGCTCAACCTTTCAAGGGCGTCATGGCTTCGGCTGTGATGCTCTTGTTTCTATTAGTATGAGGTTTATTGCGTAAATGATAAAAGCAGTATTAGATGGCTAAAGCTCTGGTTATGTGGATTTTATGCATAGTCAGAGCTTTTGTATTATAATCATTGCTTCGAGAAATTAACATTTGAAGGATATTTTATAAAATGATAAAATTAAAAGATAAACGTCATATTATATAAAAATGATGACGAAATTTTCTTATTATCCTAAGAATAAAAATGGAGATGTGTGTTTATGAATTTACGCAGTCTGGCAACAATGCTCGACGAAAAGATATATTATATGCTTTTGTTTACTGTGGCTATTATTCCTTTGCATCAGGAGCTGGCTGCTGTTTGTACGGCGTTGACCTTTTTATCGGCCGTATTTGTTGCTTTAAAAAAGGGGCGTCAGCAGCCGGTTGTTCTTAAGGAGTGGCAGCAGGCTCTTTTGTTTTTGCTTTTTATTGCAGGATGGGCATCGCTACATTTTTCACGTAATCAGTTTATTTCTTCTTGGAACTATGTGTATGTTGCAGGTCAGTACAGTGCCATGGTATTTGTACTCTTGCGTTATGGGTGGAAAAGACCACAGGTTTTTGGCGGTGAAAAGCTTGCGGATGAACAAGGATGGAAGCAATTTTTTACGCTGCCAAGACCAATCCAGCTTATAGTCGTATTTCTTGTAGTTTCTTTGCTAGTAAGCAGCATTGGTATTGCTCAAAAATTCTTAGGAGTGACTGCTGAGGGCATTTGGGTGGATCCTGCGCAGTTTCCAGATTTAAAGGTTCGTGTTTATTCTACATTAGTTAATCCTAACATTCTTGCAGGCTACCTTGTTTTAGTTATTGCCTATGCAGCAGCATTTTTTAATGTTTTTAGAAAAAACAATAGACTGCGTATAGGATTTCTTGTAACAGGAATTTTAGCAGCATTATGTCTTCTTTACACATATTCTCGTGGTAATTGGCTTGCTTGTGCTGTTATGCTTTTGGCTTATTGCGCACTTTTTTACCGCAAGGCATTTTTACCAATTATGGCAGGTGGTGCTGTGGCCTTATTTGTTGGCGGTAATGCTGTTATGCAGCGTTTGGCATCCATCACTAGTGGTCAGGATACTTCTGCAGCTTTGCGGCTTGCCTATCTGCATTGCACAAAAATGATTATTGAGGATTTTCCCATGGGAGTGGGTTGGTACGGTTATCGTTTTGTTTATCCTGAATATAATTATTATTTGGCTGATACTAGTGTGATTATGTATCATTGTCATAATATTTTCTTAAATGTGCTGGCGGAGCTTGGTTGGCAAGGGTTTATTGTATTTATGGCGGTGTGGGCAATGTTTGTCTACAATGGTTGGCAATTAGCATTTAAAGGCCGTGTTCTATGGCTTAGAGCCATTGGTCAAGGATACATTTTGGCTACTATAGGTATTGCTGTTGGTGGTTTGACGGACCATGTGTATTTTAATACGCAAATGGGATTGCTGTTTTGGGTCTTTGGTGTTTTGGTTATGGTTAGCCGTAGACTAGGGGAGTATTATATTGGAGAAGACTCAGTATAATACTCCATCTGCTTTGTTATTGCTCCTAGACGTACTAGTCAGTACGCCGTCGTCGTTCTGCCTCGCATCTGGAGCATTCTCCTGAGTCAGCGTAACATCGTTGTGTAAATTTAGAAGTATTTTAATTTACAGAGCAGTAAATTTTATCTGCTTTGTTATTGCTCATATGCGTGCTACATTTTCTTATTTGTTCTTATCAGAGCTCCATTAATAAAATAGTGGAGCTTATTTTATTAGTAAAATTGTAATAACCTTTACAAAGCTAACACAGTATATTAAAAAATGAAAGAAATGCTATAATTTTGTTGACTTTGGCGTTGATGTGCTGTATCATCTAACGCATATCAAAAATATTTTAGCGATGAAGAGAAGAGTAAGCAAAGGAGCCTGGCACAGAGAGCCTCTATTTTGGTGCAAGGAGGAGCAGGGGATATTGCCGAAGATGGTCTTGGAGCTGATGGACTGAGATGCTTGGCATTTAGGTCGTCCGGGTGCACCCGTTACAGTGCTGGAGTATTAAAAGGTAATCAATCCTTGCGTACTTGATGAGACTCATGTGGTGACATATGGGTGAATAAGGGTGGTATCACGAAGCTGTGCTTTCGTCCCTGTATTTTTACAGGAACGGAAGCTTTTTTATTGCTCCGCAAGTCCTGTAGTTATTATTTAAGGAATTGAAGGAGGAAAATATTATGCCTATTAAAATTAATGACAACCTATCTGCTATTGACCAATTACATGAAGAGGGTATTTTTACTATGACAATGGAACGTGCTCACAGTCAGCGTGTACGTCCCTTGAAGGTTTGTGTATTGAACTTAATGCCCTTAAAAAAGCCTACAGAAATTCAACTGCTGCGTCTTTTAGGAAATTCTCCCCTGCAGATTGAAGTTGATTTTTGTCGTACTGTAAGTCGCGAAACTACTCATACTGATAATAGCTATCTTGATAAAGCATATTTAGAATTTGATGATATTAAGGACCGTTATTATGATGCTTTTTTGATGACTGGTGCGCCTGTTGAGACCTACGATTTTGAGGATGTTGATTATTGGCAGGAGATAGTTAAATATCTGGATTGGGCAGAATTTCACTGCTATTCTACAATGAGTCTTTGCTGGGGTGCTCAGGCAGCGCTGTATCATTATTATGGTGTAAATAAAAGAATTCTTCCTGCAAAGATGTTTGGTATTTTCCCCTATGGTCTTACTGTAAAAAATCATCCACTGCTACGTGGTTTTGATGACCGTTATTTTATTCCCCAATCACGTCATACTGCTGTTGATGATGATGCAATTGATGCCTGCAAATCACTGCAGGTTCTGAGCCGTTCTGTAGAAAATGGTATCAATATTTGCGCTACTAAGGATTTACGTCGTATTTTTGTTTTAGGTCATTTTGAATATGACCGTTATACCTTGGCTGATGAATATTATAGAGACAAAAAGAAAAATTTGCCGATTGCAGTTCCACGCCATTATTTTCCTGAAAATGATTCTACACAAGAGCCAGTGTTTAAATGGCGCAGCTATGCTCACTTGTTCTATATGAATTGGCTGAACATTGTTTATCAGGAAACTCCTTATGATTTGTCTCAGCTGGCACCTGCATCTGGAAATAAACTGGATAAGGCACTTAACGAATATAATAAAATTTTATATCAGCTGCAGCAATAGCTTTTAGTGTAGGCAGTAGAAGGTAAAAGAAAAACTTTATTTGCTGAGTTTGAGCTATGAATGATGTTAAAAAGCATTGCTTCTATAATAATGTAAACGTATGAAAAATGGAGGAAATAATCATGAGCAATTACAATATTAATACTAAATGTGTGCAAGGTGGCTACACACCTGGAAATGGACAGCCTCGTCAAATTCCTATTGTACAATCTACTACCTTTAAATATGATACTAGCGAGGATATGGGTAAGCTTTTTGATTTAGAGGCAACTGGTTATTTTTATTCTCGTTTGCAAAATCCTACCTGCGATGCAGTTGCTGCTAAAATTGCAGAGCTTGAGGGTGGTGCTGCGGCTATGTTGACATCCTCTGGTCAAGCTGCTAACTTTATGGCATTATTTAATATTTGTGAAGCTGGCAGTCATATAGTAGTTTCTTCTTCTATTTATGGTGGCACCTTCAATTTAATTAAGGTTACTATGGCTAAGATGGGCGTAACCTCCACCTTTGTATCACCTGATTGCACTGATGAAGAGCTGGATGCAGCATTTCAAGAGAATACTAAGGCTGTTTTTGGCGAAACCATTGCTAATCCTGCTTTGACTGTACTTGATATTGAAAAATTTGCTGCTGCTGCTCACAGACATGGTGTACCGCTTATTGTTGATAATACTTTCCCTACACCTATTAATTGCCGTCCTATTGAATGGGGTGCGGATATTGTAACTCATTCTACTACTAAATATATGGATGGTCATGGTGCATGTATTGGTGGCGTTATTGTAGATGCAGGAAAATTTGATTGGCTGGCTCATGCTGATAAATTTCCAGGACTGTGCTCTCCTGATGAATCCTATCATGGCATTACCTATGCAGAAAAATTTGGCAAGGAGGGTGCATTTATTACCAAGGCTACTGCTCAGCTGATGCGTGATTTTGGCTGCAGTCAATCTCCTCAAAGTGCCTTTATCCTTAATTTGGGCTTAGAATCCTTGCATGTTCGTATGCCTAGACACGTTGAGAATGGCCAAGCTGTTGCAGAGTTTTTAGAGCAGCAGCCTCAGGTTGAGTTTGTTAATTATCCAGGACTGGCTTCCAATAAATACTATACTTTAGCAAAAAAATATCTTGGCAACGGAGGCTGTGGCGTTGTTTCCTTTAATTTAAAGGGAGGACGTAAGGCTGCAGAAGCATTCATGAAAAAGCTGAAGGTAGCAGCTATTGAAACTCACGTAGCTGATGCACGTACCTGCTGCCTAAACCCTGCTACTAGCACTCATCGTCAAATGACAGATGACCAGCTGGAGGCTGCTGGAATTCCTGCGGGCTTGGTGCGTATTTCCTGCGGCTTGGAATGTAAGGATGATTTGATTGCTGATTTAAAACAAGCATTAGCGGGTATTGAAGAAGCATAACGCACTATCTGATTTGGATGTAATGATTAGCAGGCCTTCGTCGTTGCGCCTAGCATTTAGCATACTTTCAAACATATTGCTTTAAAGCTGTAGCTTACTTGTACTGCGTAAAGCATTCTAGTATGTCTTGTTATTAGCTTATCGACGGCCGTTTAATTGTGGCTCCCAACTTTCTATAAGAAAGACGGGAGCCTTTTTTTTGGAGCAAATTTGTCCAATAGGGACAATGTAACCTTTTTAACAATATGAAAATTTAATTAGGAATTTAGAAATGTGTTGTACTATTTATTTACATATGACCTTTAAACGAGTACAATAAAATAGGATAAGTATATATGAGTTAAACAGTTTTCTTGTTTACTAAAAGTATAATAGGAGCGATGTGTATGAATTTAAGAAAGGTTCAAGAGCTGCTAGATGCTAAGGTTCTTGTAGGTGAGGAGTTTTTAGACCGTCCTGTAAAAACCTGCTGTGGCAGTGATTTAATGAGCGATGTGTTGGCATTTACAAAATTGAACACCTTGCTTTGTACAGGATTGACCAATATGCAGGTTATTCGTACTGCTGATATGACTGACCTGTGTGCTGTTGTTTTTGTACGTGGTAAGAGCCCTGATGCAGAGATTTTAGAGGAGGCGGCAGAAAACCAGCTTCCCATTATGGTTACAAAACACACATTATTTGAGGCCTGTGGTATTCTTTACAAGGCTGGCATTTATGGCTGTTCTAAAGGAGAATAAAAAATGACTGAAAATAAATCTGTAAAGCTTGGCTTTGATGTAGAAGGTGGAGATTTTGAACGTGCTGGCGAAGCGTCTGCCAAAATAAAGAAAATGCTGCAGCGTTTAGGCGTACCTGCTGATATTGTTCGTCGCATTGCTATTGGTACTTATGAAGCTGAAATGAATGTTATTATTCATGCTGGTGGTGGAACCGTAGCTGCTGAAGTTTTTCCCAACGCTACTGAAATTACTGTTTCCGACCATGGACCAGGCATCCCAGATATTGATAAAGCATTGCAGGAGGGCTGGTCAACTGCTCCTGACTATGTACGTCAAATGGGCTTTGGCGCTGGTATGGGCTTACCAAATATGGTAAAGTGCTCTGATAAATTTGACATTCAGTCCGTAGTTGGTGAAGGTACTGCTATTTTTATGCGCTTTGAGCACGTAAGTGAGGATTTATAAATTTTACTTGAGAGAGTGAGGTGCTACGATGGCTCAGACAAAGTATTTCCATTCTGTACAGCTGCAGCTGGAAAAATGTCAGGGCTGCGTATCCTGCGTTAAAGAGTGTCCTACAGAAGCAATCCGAGTTCGTAATGGTAAGGCAGAGATTTTAGGTGACCGCTGTATAGATTGTGGTGCCTGTGCTGCTAAGTGCCCCTATCATGCATTTCACGTGCAGATGGAGGAGTTGGATGGTTTGTCAAGATATGCCTATAATGTTGTTTTGCCTGCGCCTTCCTTGTATGCTCAATTTTCTGAGCAATACTCTATGGAAAGTATTTGGCAGGGCTTACATGGCTTAGGCTTTGACGAGGTTTTTGATCTTTCTCTGGCTTCTGACTATATTGCCGGAGAAATAGAGGATTACGTAAAAAATTACAAGGGTGGTCGCAAGCCGCTTATTTCCAGTACCTGTCCTGCTGTACTGCGCTTGATTCAGGTTAAATTTCCTGAGCTCATTAAGCAGGTTGTACCAGTACTTCCGCCTGTTGAGGCAGCTGCTATCTATGTAAAACGTACTGTGGCCAAAAAGCTTAGCCTATCTCCGGAGTTGATAGGAGTATGGTTTATTTCTCCATGTCCATCTAAGGAGACCAATATTAGACAATCTGTTGATGTGCTGCAAACACAGCTTTCTGGCAGCTTTAATATGTCCGAGATATATGGCTTGCTTTTGAAGCGTTTAGGCAGTGATAATGAGCTGAAGATTACAACTGGCTCCTCCTACGGCTTAGGCTGGGGCGCCTTTGGTGGTGAAATTGCTTCTGCAGGTCTGGATAACGCTTTGGCAGTTCATGGCATTGAAAATGTTTATGAAATTTTAGAGCAGATTTCTATGAATAAGATGCCAAATTTAGATTATGTAGAATGTAATGCCTGTCAAGGTGGCTGTATAGGCGGTCTTTTGACGGCAGAAAATAAATTTGTTGCGGAAAGTAATTTGCGCAGACGTATTCAGGAGCTGCGCCTTAATGAGCCTGTAGATAGACTTGAGACATTAAAGAAATCTCGTTGCCTGGAGGATTTTCCAGCTTCTGCTCCTTATTTGAAAAAGCTAGTTGCACGTCCTATGATGCAGCTGGATGACGATATTATGGAGGCTATGAAGAAATTTGAGCGCATGGAGGAGGTCCTGTGCTCGCTTCCAGGATTAGATTGTGGTGCCTGTGGAGCACCTAGCTGCCAAGGTCTGGCAGAGGACATTGTACAGGGCAAGGCCCATGAAATTGATTGTATATTTAAGCTAAGAGCCAGTGTACATAAGCTGGCGCAGGGTATGCTGGAGCTTGCTAAGCAAATTCCCATATCCCATGAACCTGAAGCAATTAACAATATGGAGGATGATAAAAGATGAAGGTAAAGGAATTGATTGATGAGCTGGAATTAAAGCTGCTTAATAAAGATGTGTCCGAGGATGCATTATATGCTGATGTTGAGGGTGGTTATGTTTCTGATCTCTTAAGTAATGTTATGGGACAGGCTGAGCCTGGAATGGTTTGGGTTACTATGCAGGGTCATCAAAACGTAGCCGCAGTAGCTTCTCTGATTGGTTTATCCGCTGTTATTGTTGCCGGCGATGCTCCGGTAGCTGCTGATACTATGCATAAGGCAGAATTAAATGACGTAGTAATTCTTACTACAACAAAATCTGCTTTTGAGGTTGTAGGCCGTTTGTATCAGCTTGGCGTTTGCAAATAATATGCAAAAGCTTTTAGCTGACTTTCATGTGCATACTCTTTTGTCTCCCTGTGCTGCAGTAGAAATGACTCCCAACCATATTATTCTGCGAGCGTCTCAGTATGGTATTGGTGCTGTAGCAATTACGGATCACAATGCATCTGGTAATGTTGGGGCAGCTCTTGAAGCAGGTGAAAAATATGGAGTTAAGGTTTTTCCTGGCATGGAGGTAGAATGTCAGGAGGAAGCACATATAGTTGCCTTATTTGATACTCTGCAGCAGCTTCAGCAATGGCAAAGTATAGTTGATAGGCATATGAATGGATTGGCTAATAATTCTGAAAAGTTTGGCGCCCAATTTATAGTGGACGCTGAGGATAATTTTGTCAGAGAAGAAGAACGCCTGCTTTTAGCGCCTATAAGTCTGACAGCGGCGCAGGTGGTAGAGCAGGTAAATGCAATAGGTGGCATTGCTATCGCAGCGCATGTTGATAGACCTGCCTATAGTTTGGTAGGACAGCTTGGCTTTATTGAACCTGATTTTGGTCTTGTTGCTGCAGAAATTTCCAATGTTGGTTGGAAAAAAGGACTACAGTCTAAATTACAGAGGGTAACAGGATTTTTGCCCTATGTAACAGACTCTGATGCTCATAATATTGTTGATTTTTTGCAGGGACCTAAAAATTTACTGAATGTTGAAGATCTAAATGTTAAAGAAATTGCTTTGGCCTTGAACAATAGTCAGGGACGTAGTATTAAACCAGGTCATTTTACTGAATTTGAATATGAACAAGAATAATAGTGTACACTAATCGCTTTAATCTGACTCAATAGTATTGCTTAATAACCTCATTGATGCTATACTAATCTTATTAACTGATGCATTTAAGAGAACCAGGCTAGTGTAAAAGCACAAATAGTAGTGATATAAAGCTAGAAATGCATAAGAAGTTGTGAAACGGCATGGTGTAGTAATCATTAGTTTATGCTTGAAAAAGACAGGAGGGGTCTTGATGTGTGAAAACAGACTTGAACGCAAATGCAGCTGCTGTGGCGGTGACAATCCGGAAAAAGTAAAGATTGACGCTATTTTGGAGAAGTACAAGGATGTAAAAGGTCCTTTGATTCCAATACTGCAGGATGTTCAAAATCTTTATAATTATTTACCCAAGGATGTATTGGAATATATTGCGAAAAGAACGGGAACTCCTATTTCTGAAATTTATGGTGTAGTAACCTTTTACTCCTTATTCCATCTTAATCCCCGTGGACGCAATATTATTCGTGTTTGTCAAGGTACTGCATGTCATGTTCGTGGCGGCAAGACTATTCTGCAGGAGCTGGAAAAGCAGCTTGGGATTAAGGCTGGACATACTACTGAAGATTTACGCTTTACATTAGAAACTGTTGCCTGCATTGGTGCCTGTGGTTTAGCTCCCGTTATGCAGATTAACGATGATACTCATGGACGCCTGACTCCGGATAAGCTGGCAGGCATTTTAGAAAGGTATAAATAAAATGCGCGAGCTGGCACTGCATATACTTGACATTGCTCAAAATTCCATTTCTGCCAAGGCAACTAAGGTCATTATAGAAATCAATGAAAACGAAAACGGATTTTTTGTTTTTAGAATCAAGGATAATGGCTGCGGTATGAGTGAAGAAATGGTACGTAAGGTGCGTGATCCCTTTGTAACCACCCGCAAAACTCGTAAGGTTGGTATGGGAATTCCCTTTATGGATATGGTTACGCAGCAATGTGGAGGACATCTTGATATCATTTCTCAGGTTGGTAAGGGTACTGAGGTGGCAGCGTATTTTGAGGCAGGTAATATTGATATTCCGCCATTAGGTAATATAGTTGAAAGCATTAAGGTGCTGCTTGTAGGAGCTCCTTACATTGATTTAGATTTTAGCTATATTTGCCAAGGTGGAGTCATGAGTTTTAAAACAGAAGAAATGCGGGAAGTATTAGGCGAAGCCTGTGATTTTACAAACCCCGCTGTATATAGCTGGCTGGAGGAGTATCTTACCCAGCAGCTTGCTCAAGTACAGAGCAAGGAGGAGTATAAATGAAAAGCTTAGCAGATTTACATGCACTGCGTGAACAGCTGAAGGCTGATATTAAATTACGCAAAAGCACTGGAACTAAGATTATTGTAGGCATGGGTACCTGTGGTATTGCTGCAGGCGCTCGTGAGGTAATGAGCGCAATTTTAGACGAGTTGGCAATTCGTAAGTTGGCCGATGTACAGGTACAGCAAACTGGCTGTATTGGTATGTGCGAAAAGGAAGTATTAGTTGACGTTCTGCGTCCTGGTGAACCTAGAATTACTTATGGTAAGGTTACCCCTGCTGACGTGCGTAAGATTATTGCGGACCATGTTGTTAATGGACGTATCGTAGAAGAGCTTGTAGTTGGCAAGATTGAAG
This sequence comes from uncultured Phascolarctobacterium sp., assembly GCA_900552855.1. Taxonomy (GTDB): domain Bacteria; phylum Bacillota; class Negativicutes; order Acidaminococcales; family Acidaminococcaceae; genus Phascolarctobacterium_A. Next base: position 12,645 of record USBG01000009.1, read on the forward strand.
ACAACGACTAAGCCAAGTAGAGGAGGAAAAGAAATGCAGCATATTAGAGCCCATGTTTTGGTCTGCGGCGGTACTGGTTGTAAGGCTAATGGTTCCAAGGAAATCCAGCTGTGCTTTGCTAAGCTTTTAGCAGAGTTTGGACTCCAGAACGAGGTAATGGTTGTTGAAACTGGTTGCCATGGCTTTTGTGAGAATGGTCCCTTAGTAATCGTTTATCCTGAAGGCACCTTCTATTGTGGTGTTAAGCCTGATGATGTACGTGAAATTGTTGAAACTCACTTATATAAAGGCCGTATTGTAGAGCGTTTGCTCTATAAGGAGCCTCTTTCTAAGGAGCAGGTTCCTAATTATTCTGAAATAGGCTTTTACAAAAAACAACAGCGTATGGTTTTAGCTAATTGCGGTGCCATTAATCCTGAATCCATCGAAGAATATATTGCTGTAGGCGGCTATGAGGCTTTAGCTAAGGCTATTACTGAAATGACTCCTGAACAGGTTGTTGACGAGGTAAAAAAATCTGGATTGCGTGGCCGTGGTGGCGGCGGGTTCCCCACTGGCATGAAATGGCAGTTTGCTAAAAACTCTGTAAGCGATAAAAAATATGTTATTTGCAATGCTGACGAGGGTGACCCTGGTGCATTTATGGACCGTTCTGTATTGGAGGGCGATCCTCATCGCATTTTAGAGGGTATGGCTATTTGTGGCTATGCTATTGGTGCTGATGAAGGCTATATCTATGTTCGCGCTGAGTATCCCTTGGCTATTAAACGCCTGCGTATTGCTATCGAGCAGGCAGAAAAGCTTGGTTTATTAGGTAAGAATATTTTTGGTACTGAGTTTAGCTTTACTCTACACATCAAAGAAGGTGCTGGTGCCTTTGTATGTGGTGAAGAAACTGCGCTGATGGCTTCTATTGAGGGCAAACGTGGTATGCCACGTCCTCGTCCGCCTTTCCCTGCTGTTTCTGGCTTGTGGGGCAAACCTACCAATATCAATAACGTAGAGACCTTTGCTAACGTAGCTATGATTATCGTTAACGGTGCGGATTGGTATTGTCAATTTGGTACTGAAAAATCCAAGGGAACTAAGGTTTTTGCATTGACCGGTAAGATTAACAATACAGGCCTGGCAGAGGTTCCTATGGGCATTACTATGCGTGAGATTATTTATGATATTGGTGGCGGCATTACCAATGGTAAAAAATTCAAGGCTGTACAAATTGGCGGCCCCTCCGGTGGTTGTCTGCCTGAATCCATGCTTGATTTGCCTGTAGATTATGATTCTCTTATTGCAGCTGGTGCTATGATGGGCAGTGGTGGCCTTGTTGTTATGGACGAGGATACCTGTATGGTTGACGTTGCTAAGTTCTTCCTTAACTTTACTCAATCTGAGTCCTGTGGTAAGTGCACCCCCTGTCGTGAGGGTACAAAACGTATGCTGGAAATTTTGACCCGTATTACTGAGGGTCAAGGCTGTGAGGGGGATATTGAGCTTTTGGAGAGCCTTGCTATGAATATTAAAGAAACTGCTTTGTGTGGCTTAGGACAAACTGCTCCTAATCCTGTATTAAGCACCTTAAAATATTTCCGTCATGAATATGAGGCTCATATTAAAGAAAAACGCTGTCCTGCTCATGTCTGTGAAAAAATGGCTCAATATACAATTACTGATGCCTGCCGTGGCTGCGGATTGTGTGCTAAAAATTGTCCGGCTAACGCAATTAGCGGCAGTATTAAACAGAAGCATGTCATCAATCAGGATGTGTGCATTAAATGCGGTGCCTGCATGACTGCTTGTCCGTTTAAGGCTATTAATAAGGAGTAGGGGGCAAAAGATATGAAAATGATTAATTTAACCATCAATGATAAACAAATCCAAGCCCCTGAGGGAAGTACTGTTTTAGAGGCTGCACGTAGTGCTGGTATTTATATTCCAACACTGTGCTATCATCCTGACCTGCGTCCAGAGGGTGCTTGTCGTCTGTGTGTAGTAGAGGCCTCAGGTGCTCGCACATTAGTTGCTTCCTGCGTATACCCCGTTAGTGAGGGCATGGTTGTAAAAACTAATACTAATAAGGTTCGTGAAGCTCGTAAAACTGTTGTAGAGCTGCTTTTGACTAACCATCCTAAGGATTGTCTCAGCTGCCAACGCAATGGTAATTGTGAACTGCAAAAAATTGCTGCAGACCTTGGCATTCGTAAGCTGCGCTTTGAAGGCGGTGAACGCAAAGCCCATACTGTTGATTGCAGCAATCCTTCTCTCGTTCGTGATCAGGAAAAATGTATTCTTTGTGGCCGTTGCATCCGTGTTTGTCGTGATGTACAGGGTATGAGCGTTTATAGCTTTGCGGGTCGTGGCTTTAATACCATTGTTTCTACTGCCTTTGAGGGAGACTTAAGTAATTCTGCTTGCAGCTATTGCGGCCAGTGTGCTTCTGTTTGTCCTACAGCAGCTATTGTAGAAAAAGATGATACTGAAAAGGTTTGGAATGCTATTAATGATCCGGAAAAGGTTGTTATTGTACAAACGGCACCATCTGTTCGCGTTGCTCTCGGCGAGGAGCTTGGTATGCCTGCAGGCAGTATTGTAACCGGTAAAATGGTAGCAGCACTGCGTCATCTGGGCTTTGATAAGGTATTTGATACTAATTTTTCTGCTGATTTGACCATCATGGAGGAGGGACATGAGTTCCTGCATCGTCTGACTAATGGTGGTGTACTGCCTATGATTACCTCCTGCAGCCCTGGCTGGGTCAACATGATAGAGCTTAAATATCCTGAGCTTTTGCCTCATTTGTCTACAGCAAAGTCTCCTCAGCAAATGTTTGGCGCTGTTGCAAAAACATATTTTGCTGAAAAGGCTGGTATAGACCCTGCGAAAATTGTTAGTGTTTCTGTAATGCCGTGTACTGCTAAAAAGGCAGAGGCAGCTCGTGAGGAAATGTGCGATAGTGGCTATCAGGATGTTGACATTGTAATTACAACACGTGAACTTGGTCGTATGATTCGCGAAGCAGGCCTAGATATGGCGGCACTGGGTGAAGAAAACTTTGATTCTCCCTTGGGTACTGGTACTGGTGCTGCAGTTATTTTTGGTACAACTGGTGGCGTAATGGAGGCTGCACTTCGTACTGTTGCTGATGTTTATACAGGCAAAGAGCTGGAGAAAATTGAATATACCGAAATTCGCGGTATGGAAGAAACACGCGAAGCAACTATTCATGTTGGAGACACAGAGGTTAAGATTGCTGTTGTAAATACATTGGGATCTGCCAAGAAAATGCTTGAACGCATTAAAGCTGGAACAGCTGATTATCATTTCATTGAAGTGATGGCTTGTCCTGGTGGTTGCATTGGCGGTGGTGGACAGCCTCTGCCTGTTAATAAAGAAATCAGACAAAAACGCAGAGAGGCTTTGTTAGATTGTGACCGTACAAGCAAATTACGAAAATCACATGAAAATCCGGAAATCATAACACTTTATGATACTTGGCTTGGTAAACCTCTCGGAGAGAAAGCGCATCGTCTACTCCACACACACTACAAAGCTCAAAATAGATAGTTGTCCTATTGAAAAAACAAAAATCCCCTTCTTATTACGCATGATAAGAAGGGGATTTAGTAATTTTGTAAAGAAAAAGCTTGATTGTTTACAAAATTATTGGTAATATATATGACGTTAGGAAAAAATCAGATCATTTGATTTGACAATTGTAAATTAAAATCTTTTTCATCCCTCTGTGAAGTTACGCAGAAATGTGTTATAATTATTCTAGAAAAAGAGTAAAAAATATAAAATTTCCTCTGAAGTCAGCAGGAGATTTCATGAGTATGTCGAACTATAGTAAAGAGAAGTTTGAATACTTTGTGAATTTTTCGGTAATGTCTTGTTTGTGAGTTCAGAAACAGAGCTCACAAGCGAGTTTTATTTACAAGGGAAACCCTTACTAAAATTTCTTAATTTTAAGGAGGAAGGTAAACATGATCGATATTAAAGATCGCATTTGTGACGTAGTAGCTGGCAAAGTTATGTCTGCTGAAGCTGCTGCAGAATTCGTACAAGATGGTGACAACGTAGGTACCAGTGGTTTTACTCCGTCTGGCTATCCTAAAGCTGTTCCTCTGGCTCTTGCTGAAAGAGGCAAAAAAGCTCCCTTCAAAATTAACGTATGCACCGGCGCATCCGTAGGTCCTGAAATGGATTCCGCAATGGTTGACATCACCGACCGTCGTATGCCTTACCAAACCAATGGCGATATGCGTAAAGCTATCAACAGCGGTAAAGTTAAATACACCGACCTGCATCTGAGCCACGTTGCTCAATTGACTCGTTATGGCTTCATGGCTAACCGTCGCGACATCGATGTTGCAATCGTAGAAGTTTGCAAAATCATCGACCTGGGCGAAGGTAAAGTTGGTCTGATCCCGACTACCTCCATGGGCAATACCTCTTCTTTCGTACAAAGCGCAAAGAAAGTTATCGTTGAAGTTAACACCACTCAACCGGTAGCTCTGGAAGGTATGCATGACTCCTATGTACCCCTGGATCCCCCGAACCGTAAAGAAATCCCTGTTTACGAATCTGGCTCCATCATCGGTACCACCTATGTTCCTTGCGAAGTAGAAAAAATCGTAGCTGTTGTTGGCTGCGACATCACTGATAAAGTTCGTCCTCTGGGCGAAATCGACGAAGACGCTCAAAAAATGGGTAAAAACCTGGTTGAATTCTTCAAAGAAGAAGTTAAAGCTGGTCGTCTTCCGAAAAACCTGCTGCCGCTGCAATCTGGCGTAGGCTCTGTTGCTAACGCAGTTATCAATGGTCTGGTTAACTCCGATTTCGAAGACCTGACCGTTTACACCGAAGTTATCCAAGACGGTATGTTCGATCTGATCGACGCTGGCAAACTCCGCGTTTGCTCCGGTACCGCTCTGAGCCCCTCTCCTGAGTGCCTGGAGAAATTCTACAACAACGTAGAAAAATACAAAAAATACATCATCCTGCGTCCGCAAGAAGTTGCTAACAGCCCCGAAGTTGCTCGTCGTATCGGTGTTATCGCTATGAACACCGCTATCGAAGTTGACATCTACGGTAACGTTAACTCCACTCATATCTGCGGCACCAAACTGATGAATGGTATCGGCGGTTCCGGCGACTATGCTCGTAACGGCTTCCTGACCGTATTCTTCACCACTTCCCTGGCAAAAGGCGGCAAGATCTCCTCTGTTGTTCCGTTCTGCAGCCATATCGACCACACCGAGCATGACGTTGACGTTATCGTTTCCGAACGTGGCGTAGCTGATCTGCGTGGCCTGTCTCCGAAAGAACGCGCTCTGGTTATCATCGACAAGATCGCTAACCCCAAATATCAACCTATACTCCTCGACTACTTCCATCGTGCATGCGAAGCTTGCGGCAACAGCCAAACTCCGCATATCCTGAGCGAAGCATTCGAATTCCATACTCGTTTCAACGAAACCGGTTCCATGGAAAAATAATTCAAAAACTCTCTTGCTAGGTTTTTGAAAATAGGTTAAAATACATAATGTACCTTGCCAGCGAATGGGATATTCGCTGGCAGGTATAAATAAATTTGTTGACGAAGCGACTGCTTTGCCATAAACCGTCAATGACGGACACTCTCACCATTATTTCGGATCCGTCCAATCCGAAATATGTAAACCAAATATTTTAAGGAGGATTTGAGAATGGCATTTGAAGAAATTAAAGCTGGTTTAGAGGCTTACACCGCTGGCGTAGAAGCTAAACTTGCAAAAACCCCTGAGCGTGCAAACCTGGCACCTAACAGACTGTACACCCCGATTGATCTTGGTGAAAACTTTGACTACTGCGAGAAACTGGGCTTCCCTGGTGAATACCCCTTCACTCGTGGCGTACAACCCACCATGTATCGTGGTCGTTTCTGGACCATGCGTATGTATGCTGGTTTCTCCACCGCAGAAGAATCCAACAAACGTTATCGCTACCTGCTGGCTAACGGCGGCAGCGGCCTGTCCTGCGCATTTGACCTTCCGACCCAAATCGGTTATGACTCCACCGACGCTATGGCTGAAGGCGAAGTTGGTAAAGTAGGCGTTGCTATCGACTCCCTGGCTGACATGGAAATCCTGTTCGACGGCATCTCCCTGGACCAAGTTTCCACCTCCATGACCATCAACGCTCCTGCTTCCGTACTGCTCTGCATGTACATCGCAGTTGCTGAAAAACAAGGCGTTTCCGCTGACAAACTCCGTGGTACCATCCAAAACGATATCCTGAAAGAGTATGCAGCTCGCGGCACTTACATTTTCCCGCCGAAACCCTCCATGCGTCTGATCACCAACATTTTTGAGTACTGCTCCAAAAATGTTCCGCTGTGGAACACCATCTCCATCTCCGGTTACCATATCCGTGAGGCTGGTTCCACCGCTTCTCAAGAAATCGCATTCACCATCGCTGACGGCATCGCTTATGTAGAAGCTGCTATCAAAGCTGGTATGGACGTTGACGCTTTCGCTGGTCGTCTGTCCTTCTTCTGGAATGCTCACAACAACGTACTGGAAGAAGTTGCAAAATTCCGTGCTTCCCGTCGTGTATGGGCTAAAGTTATGAAAGAGCGTTTTGGCGCTAAAAAAGCTAAATCCATGATGCTGCGCGTACATACCCAAACCGCTGGCTCCATGCTGACCGCTCAACAACCTAACAACAACATCGTTCGTGTTGCTCTGCAAACCGCTGCTGCTGTTATGGGTGGTACTCAATCCCTGCACACCAACTCCAAAGACGAAGCACTGGCTCTGCCGACCACTGAGTCTGTAACCATCGCTCTGCGTACCCAACAAATCGTTGCTTACGAATCTGGTCTGGCTGACACCGTTGACCCGCTGGGCGGCTCCTACTATGTAGAAGCTCTGACCGATAAGATCGAAGCTGAAGCTTGGGAATACATCAAGAAAATTGATGAACTGGGCGGCGCTCCGGAAGCTATCGCTAAAGGCTACATCCAAAAAGAAATTCAAGATTCCGCTTACAAATGGCAAATGGATATTGAAAAAGGCAACCGTATCATCGTTGGCGTTAACAAATTCCAACAAGAAGAAGAAGCTCCGAAAAACCTGCTCCGCGTAGACGGTTCTGTAGGCAAACTGCAAGCTGACAAGATCGCTGCTCTGAAAGCTCGTCGTGACAACGCTAAAGTTGAAGAAACTCTGGCTGCTCTGAAAGCTGCTTGCGCAGACGAATCTGTTAACCTGATGCCTGTAATCCTCGACGCTGTTCGTGCATATGCAACCGAGGGCGAAATCTGCGGCGTTATGAGAGAAGTATTCGGTGAATACCAACCTCATACTGCACTCTAATTTGTAAACACAACATTCATACGGAGGTAACTTATAATGGCAAACGTTAAAGTTTTAGTTGCTAAACCGGGTCTGGATGGCCATGACCGCGGTGCTAAAGTTGTAGCTCGTGCTCTGCGCGACGCTGGTTTTGAAGTAATTTACACCGGTATCCGTCTGACTCCGGAACAAATCGCTGAAGCTGCTCTGCAAGACGACGTAAACGTTGTTGCTCTGTCCCTGCTGTCTGGCGCTCACAACACCCTTTTCCCGAAAGTAGTTGAACTGCTGAAAGGTAAAGGCATGGAGAACGTTCTGGTTATCGGCGGTGGCGTTATTCCTGACGCTGACATCCCCGGCCTGAAAGCTGCTGGCATTGCTGAAGTATTCACTCCTGGCACCCCGACCAGCAACATTGTTGAATTCATCAACGCTAACGTAAAATAATTATATCCCTTAAATTATAAGTGCAAGCCGGGTTTTCCCGGCTTGCCTTATAAAATATTCACTACTCAGACAAGGCGGTGTGAATTTTGGAGATAGTAGAAAAATTATTGAATCATTCACGTCTCGCATTATCTAAGGCAATTACTGCCGTTGAAAATGAATATGATGATGCTGTCAAAATCATGACAGAAATCTATCCTCATACTGGTAATGCTTATGTAATTGGTATCACTGGCCCTCCGGGTGCTGGTAAGAGTACCATGACTGATAAACTCGCAAAAGAGTACCGCAAACGCGGTAAAACTGTTGGTATTGTAGCGATCGATCCTACAAGCCCGTATTCCGGCGGCGCAATTCTTGGTGACCGCATTAGAATGATGGATCTGACCGCAGACGAAGGCATATTTGTTCGTTCTATGGCTACTCGCGGCAGCCTTGGCGGCCTGTCTCAAAAAGCAGGTGACGCTGTTAAACTTATGGATGCTTTTGGCATGGATGTAATTATCGTTGAAACCGTAGGTGTTGGTCAATCTGAGGTTGATATTGTTAAGACTGCAGATACCACTATGGTAGTTGTTATCCCTGGTATGGGCGACGATATCCAAGCAATTAAAGCAGGTATACTTGAAATCGGTGACCTCTTCACTATCAACAAAGCTGATCGTGAAGGTACAGACAAGCTCAACATTGAGATTGAAATGATGCTCGAATTAAATCCCGAACATGTTAGCTGGCGTCCTCCGATTAATAGGACCATAGCAAGTAAGGGTATAGGTATAGAGGCTGTTGTGGACTCCATTGAGGAACACAAGGCATATTTGATTGAATCTGGCAAACTGAGTGATATTCGCAAAGCTCGTATCAAAAACGAAGTTACTGCTATGCTCAACGACAGAGTAAATCGCTACATCGACGAAAAGGTTGTCGCAACTGATGCATTTGATCAATTAGTTGTTAAAATGCAAACTCGCGAAATTGAGCCTTATTCCGTCGTTGATGATATTGTTGGTAAAGTTTTAAAATAAAACCACCAAAGATTCAAATTTTTAGGAGGAATTTATTATGGCATTCAAAACTATTTGTGTTGACCACGTAGGTATCGCTTGCGCTGATCTGGACGCTGCTACCAAAATTTATACTGAGGTTCTCGGCCTGGAAGTTACCGGTCGTGAAGAAGTTAAAGAACAAGGCGTAGCTACCGTATTCATTCCCTGCGGCGAAACCCTGCTCGAGCTCCTCGTAGACATTACTGAAAACAACGACGGCCCTATCGGCAAATACATCGCTAAAAACGGTGTTGGCATCCAACATATGGCTATTCGCGTAGACGACATCAAAGCTGCTATCGCTGAGATGGAAGCTGCTGGCGTTAAAATGATCGACAAAGTTGCTCGTAACGGCGCTGGTAACATGAAAATCGCTTTCGTTCATCCGAAATCTGCTGGCCTGTTGCTCGAACTCTGCCAACCGGCTGCAACCTATGTTGACTAATATTTAAGATTTTAATTTCTTAAAAACATTAGCATAGGAACAATCTAGTTACATGGCGCAGGTGATATACAGGTGATATATCGCCTGCGCATGTATATAAATTTGTTCTCCCAAATATGATGGAGGTGTAAGATTTGTCTACTCAAGAAAGAATTGAGAAAATGCTCAAAAAGTCCGAAGTGATTCTGGCTGCTGGCGGCGAAAAACGCGTTGCTAAACAACATGAATCCGGCAAAATGACCGCACGCGAAAGAATCGCTGCACTGCTCGACGAAGGTTCCTTTGTTGAACTCGACCGTTTCGTACGTCATCGTTGCTACAACTTCGGTCAAGAAAAGAAAGAACTGCCTGGTGAAGGCGTAACCACCGGTTACGGCACTGTTGATGGCCGTCTGGTTTACGTTTTCGCACAAGACTTCACCGTTGAAGGTGGCTCTCTCGGCGAAATGCACGCTGCAAAAATCGTTAAAGTACAACGCCTGGCTCTGAAAATGGGTGCTCCGTTGGTTGGCCTGAACGATTCCGGCGGTGCTCGTATTCAAGAGGCTATTGACGCTCTGGCTGGCTATGGTAAAATCTTCTTCGAAAACACCATCGCTTCTGGCGTAGTTCCTCAAATCTCCGCTATCATGGGTCCTTCCGCTGGCGGCGCTGTTTACAGCCCTGCTCTGACTGACTTCATCTACATGGTAAAGAACACTTCCAAAATGTTCATTACCGGTCCTGCAGTTGTTAAGTCCGTAACCGGTGAAGACGTAACCCAAGAACAACTGGGTGGCGCTATGACCCACAACAGCACTTCTGGTGTTGCTCACTTCGCTGCTGAAAACGACGAAGACTGCCTGCAACAAATCCGTTACCTGCTCTCCTTCCTGCCTTCCAACAACATGGAAACCGCTCCGATTGTAGAGACTGGCGACGATCCGATGCGTATTGAAGAAAGCCTGAACAGCATCTGCCCCGATAACTCCAACCAAGCATATGACATGTATGAAGTTATCAAAGCTATCGTTGATAATGGCGAATTCTACGAATCTCAAGTTCACTTCGCTAAGAACATCATTACCTGCTTCGCTCGTATGGATGGTCAAACCGTAGGTATCATTGCTAACCAACCGAAAGTAATGGCTGGTTGCCTGGATATCAACGCTTCCGACAAAGCTTCTCGCTTCATCCGTTTCTGCGACGCTTTCAACATTCCTCTGCTGAACCTGGTAGACGTTCCTGGCTTCCTGCCCGGCTGCAACCAAGAGTACGGCGGCATCATCCGTCACGGCGCTAAACTGCTGTATGCTTACTCTGAAGCAACCGTTCCTAAAATCACTCTGGTAACCCGTAAAGCTTACGGCGGTTCCTATCTGGCAATGTGCTCTCAAGACTTGGGCGCTGACCAAGTTATTGCATGGCCGACCGCTGAAATCGCAGTTATGGGTCCTGCAGGCGCTGCTAACATCATCTTCAAGAAAGATCCTGATGTTGAAGCTAAGACCAAAGAGTACATCGACAACTTCGCTACTCCGTACCAAGCAGCTATGCGCGGCATGGTAGACATGGTTATCGAACCGAAAAACTCTCGTCCCACCATCATCAATGCTCTGCAAATGCTGGAAAGCAAACGCGAAACCCGTCCGGCAAAACGCCACGGCAACATTCCTTTGTAATTCACAAGCAATTGCTTAGTGCTTAACCCTATTTAAGTTAAAGATGAGGTGAAATAAATGGGTCCTGTTACTACTAATCCTTGGCTGATCGCACTGATCAATATGACCATCGTATTCGGCGTACTGATTGCTTTGGGCGTACTGATGAGCGTTCTCCAAATTATCGATCCGACTAAAAAAAAAGTTGCTAAACCGGCAGTAGCTCCTACTCCGGCAGCAGCTCCCGCACCGGTAGCAGCAGCTCCGGTACAAGATGATAGCGAAATCATCGCTGTTATCGCTGCAGCAGTTGCAGCTTGCGGCGTAAGTGCAGACCAAATCGCTTGCGTACGTCGTCTTCCTAACAATGGCTGGACTGTAAATGCTCGTGTTGAAGCTATCAGCGTTCGTAAAGAATGCTTCTAATTGTCCTTTAGTAATTAATAATTTTAAACGAGATTTTAAGGAGGATTATATCCATGAAAAAGTATACTATCACCGTTAATGGTACCGCATACGAAGTTGAAGTTGAAGAAGCTGGCGTTGTAGCTTCTGCTCCGAAAGCTGCTGCTCCGAAAGCTGCTCCGGCTCCCGCTCCGGCTCCGAAAGCTGCTGCTCCTGTTGCTGCAGGTGCTACCACCGTTTCCGCTCCGATGCCCGGCAAAGTTCTGTCCGTTAACTGCAAAGTTGGCGACGCAGTAAAAGCTGGCGACGTTCTGATGATTCTGGAAGCTATGAAAATGCAAAACGAAATCATGGCTCCGGCTGACGGCACCGTTAGCGACGTTCCCGTATCCGCTAACCAAACCGTTTCCACCGGCGACGTTATGATCGTTCTCTAATTCTAAGTTTTTCATATTAGCTTGTAGTTCGCAATACAAACTAATTTAGTCTAACCCTGATCCTAGGAGAGCTCCATTCGCAAGGAGCTCTCCACAAATTGAAAATTGGGAGGATATTAAATGGAAGCATTTCTCGTTGCTTTAGCATCTGTTTGGGCAGATTCTGGTTTTTCTGCTTTAACTAGCGGCCATGTAATCATGATCCTCGTTGGTCTGATTCTTCTGTACATGGCTATCGGCAAGGGTTTTGAGCCCCTGCTGCTTTCCCCGATCGCATTCGGTTGTATCTTAGCTAATATTCCTAAAAACGGTTTCGAAGCTCCTGGCGTAATGTCCG
>USBG01000010.1 GCA_900552855.1 uncultured Phascolarctobacterium sp.
TTTTTGACTGGCATATTGGTAGCACTGGGTATGTCTAATTATGATGCTGTCAATCATGCTTTTTCCACTATAGCTACGGGTGGCTTTTCAACGTACAACAGTAGTGTGGCACATTTTAATAGTGCTGCTATTGAGTACACAATAGCTATTTTTATGATTCTTGCTGGTGGTAACTTTGCTTTATACTATCACATTACTCAAAACGGATTTAAGGTATTGTGGAACGATTTAGAATTCAAGATATATATAGGCATATTCATAATATTGACAGCTCTTATTACTGCTAATATTGTCTATTATAATGGTTTTAGTGTTTTAGATGGCATAAGGGTTGCCTTTTTTCAGGTAGCCTCCTTTGGTAGTACAACAGGCTATGTTTCTTGTGATTATGATAAGTGGCCAGCTTTTTCTAAATTGCTTTTAGCTGTTATGTATTTTACTGGCGGCTGTGCTGGCTCTACAGCTGGCGGCATTAAGGTTTGTCGTTTTATAGTTCTTTTAAAGACTGTAGCTGCTGAATTACGTCGTACATTGCATCCGCAGATGCTTTTAAACGTATATTATGGCGAACGTCGTTTACCAATGCCCACAGTTATTAATATTAGCCGTTTTTTCTTTATGTATATTATGATTATTGCTGTAATTTCACTTATAGTATCTTCCACAGGACTAGGTGTGGAAGAATCTATTTTTGGCGTTGCAGCATGCTTATCAAGTGTTGGTCCTGGCTTTGACAGTATTGGTGCAACTGGTAATTATGCACATGTTACTCCTATTGGTAAGCTTGCCTTAAGCTTAGCTATGCTTTTGGGACGTTTAGAGTTGTTCACCGCTTTAGCTTTGCTGCGTAGTGATTATTGGAAGACAAGTAAACGCTGGTAATAGATGATTGTCAACTAAATATGTCTTTACAATTTCTACAAATTGCAATTTTTTTGTGAAATATCGCGAAAATGTAACGAAAATCTGTAAACTTTGCGCCGCTGAACAGTGGAGCTCTTTCTTTTTTAGATGTAAAAGGTTATAATGGATAGACATGTAAAAGAGAAATAAATAATTGAGGTGCTTATATGCAAAAATATAGTTTACCAATGGGTAGAGGATTTGAAGAGGTTTTTCTTCCAGAAGAGCGAGTGATTTATGATATTCATGGCAATGTAGCTGATGTGTGTGTGGATGTTGCTGCAGCTGCTCTAGATGCTATTCGTAATCCTATAGGCACTGCTCCCTTACGTGATATTGTGAAAGCGGGGGAGAAGGTAGCTATTGTTATTAGTGATATAACAAGACTTTGCGGTACAGCTGATTTTTTACCTGTTATTGTGGAGGAATTAAACGATGTAGGCGTTAATGACGATGATATTACTATAGTTGTGGCTACAGGTACGCATCGTGGTCATACTCCAGAAGAAAATATTATTGTTTGCGGTGAAGATATAGTGCGACGTATAAAAATCGTACAGCATGATAGCCGTAATAAGGCAGAGCTTATATCCTTAGGAACTACTTCATTAGGAAATGAAATTGCTGTAAATAAATATGTAGCAGAAGCAGATAGGGTAATTTTGACCGGTGGTGTAACTTTGCATCCATTTGCTGGCTTCGGCGGTGGGCGTAAAGCTGTTCTGCCTGGTATATCAGCATATGATAGCATCATGTATAATCATGCTATGGCTATGTCACCTGTTGAAGGCGGTGGCTGTAATAAGGCCTGTGATGCTAGCATTTTGGAGGGAAATCCCATTCATAAGGATATGGTAGAAGCTTGCCAGCTAGTAAATCCGGACTTTTTGCTTAATACTGTTTTTACTCCAGATGGTGAGGTAAGTAAAATCATAGCAGGTCATTGGTATAAGGCTTGGGAGCTGGGCTGTCAGCATTTATTGGCGATGTCTGGTGTTGAAATTGAACAGCTTGCCGATGTTGTAATTGCTTCAGCAGGTGGATTTCCGAAAGATATGAATCTTTATCAGGCAACTAAAAGTCATATGAATGCTCAGTTTGCTGTTAAAAAAGGCGGTATAATGATTCTTACGCTTGATTGTCCTGATATTAAGGAACCGGCTATTTTTACTGATTGCTTTAGTCGTAATGATTTGGAGCAATTTGAAAAGGATATTAGAGCTAACTTTACTATCCCGGCATTTGTTGCCTTCAAGTCTCGCTGTATTATTAGCGATGTGACCGCTTATTTGGTGACTCGACCAGAGAATTTTGATTTTGTTCGTCGTACTGGTCACATTCCATGTAAATCCTTAGCAGAGGCTTGGGAGTTGGCACAGGAAAAACTGGCAGATCAGGGTAGAGCGGATTATACTATTACTATTATGGGACACGCTTCTGCAACACTTCCCATTTTGAAAAAATAAAATTATAGTCTACTGTAGTGATTGGAGGGGAAAGGCTGCCATACTGTAGATGATTAAAAGGGCGGCTGTTAATTATGATTAAAGAACGTAAAGTTGGTATTTTAGGATTAGGTCATGTAGGTGCTCACGTAGCATATAGCATTGCGATTCAGGGAATTGCAGACCACTTGGTTTTAGTTGACCTTAAGGAAAGCAAGGTAAGAAGTGAGGTTCAGGATCTGCGTGATGCTGTTATGTATATGCCTCATAATGTAAAAATTGAGGGTGGTACCTATGCTGATTTAGGAGATTGCGATGTTATCGTTAATGCAATTGGTGACATCAGCCTGTGTGCTACTAACAATCGCCTTGATGAAATGAATTTTACTGCAGCTCAGGTTAAATCCTATATGAGCAAGGTGATGGCTAGTGGTTTTAATGGTATTATTATCAATATTACTAATCCTTGTGATGTTATTACTGACCTTATTTATAAGCTGAGTGGATTGCCGAAAGGACATGTATTTGGTACTGGTACTGGTCTTGATACTTCTCGTTTAGTATCACAGCTGGCACTGCAAACCGGTGTTGAGCATCAATCCATTAGTGCATATATGATTGGCGAGCATGGTGCTTCTCAAATGGCTGCCTGGTCCTGTGTAAGCTTTGGCGGCGTGCCTCTTTCTGCTTTGGAGAAGGTGGATGAGCGTTTTGCTTTTGACAAGCCAGAACTGCAAAAGAAGGCTATTGGTGGCGGTTGGGTAACCTATTCTGGCAAGGGCTGTACCGAATACGGTATTTGTACTACTGCAGCTCGTATGGTGCGAGTAGTATTGCATGACGAAAAACGTATTATGCCTGCTAGTATGCTCTTGGAAGGCGAATATGGCGAAAAGGATGTATTCGTTGGCGTTCCCTGCTTGATTGGTAAAAATGGTGTAGAGCAGGTAATGGAGCTGCCCTTAACTGAAGCAGAAAAAATAGAATTCCATAAATGCTGCAACGATGTTCGCAACAATATTAAAACTGCAGAAGGTATTGCAGCTGCAGAATAAAGTGCATAAATAGTTAAAACCGCCTCTAAAGGCGGTTTTTCTTTTGGAACAATATGGAGTTAGAGTATTTTCTTTAAATAAATCATGTCTACTAGCTGTACGCCAGCTTCAAATATAGGATGTTGATAGTAATCAACAAAAAAATTTTTTACAGTGTGTGAATATACAAAGCCACAGCTTTCATAAAAACCTAGAGTAAGAGGACTTGCTCCTGTACCAACGTACAATGTATGTCCGATATGTTGATAATGCTGTGCTACAAAATTTACAATAAGTTTGCCATAGCCATGGCGTTGATAATTAGGTGATACTGCAAGACTCTTAATTTCTAAATTAGCTAGTAGATTTTCCTCCAGCAGTGACAATACACGAGCCAATGACTTCATTTTCAATGAAAGCATACATATCTCCACGGTAAAGATATTTTTCTATCATGCTCATTTGCTCATCAGCTAGAAGTAAGAGTTCTTTGTATTTTAATCTATCATGATTTTTTACTTTTACTGTTTGCATAGTATACGGCCTCCGATATAAATTATAAAATATATCCTACTGTTTAAGTTAATGTTCGGATTTTACATATATAAATCAGTAATGTAAGAAATAAATGTAGAATCATCGTAGTAGCTTAAATTATATCAATATGCAGGTAGCATCACAAGTATATCTTTTTGGAATAAGCAAAAAGACATAAATAGTCTATTATATAACTATCTATCCTAAGCAAACATTTCGCAATCTTTTTACAAAATTAAATGTGGAATGTTTGTCAAGCATCAATATATAGTGTATAATATATAGTACTAGAGTATGTGTGCGGACACAGTATAGTTTACTTGTTTTACATTTGTGCGGAATCAAGATGAGCGTGCGTGGCTCTAAGGCCCGGTATCTTGACAATGTAATAATTATAAAATCGGAGGTGTATTTTTTTGGCAAAATCTCAAAATAAAGTTCAAATCATTCCCCTGGGTGGCTTGGGTGAAATTGGTAAGAACATGACAGTTTTTCGCTACGGCGATGATATAATTCTTGTTGATGCAGGTTTAATGTTCCCTGAGGACGATATGCTTGGCATTGACTTAGTAATTCCTGATATTACATATCTTATTGAAAATAAAGACAAGGTAAAAGCAATCTTTTTAACGCATGGTCATGAGGATCATATTGGTGCTTTGCCTTATGTATTAAAGCAATTAGATGTTCCTGTATATGGTACCGCACTTACTCTTGGAATATTGCAAGGCCGTTTGAAGGAAAACGGTGTAAGCTCTGAAAGCCTTGTTACTATTAAGCCAGGTGACAGAGTTACAGTTGGTTCCTTCCGTCTTGACTTTATTCGTGTAAATCATAGCATTCCAGATGCAGTTTCTATTGCTATCAATACTCCTATTGGTACTATTATTCACACTGGTGACTTTAAAATTGACCATACTCCTGTAGATGGTCAGGTAACGGAGTTCAGTAAGTTTGCTGAATATGGTGACCGCGGTGTGTTGGCACTTTTAGCTGACAGTACTAATGCAGAGCGTCCTGGCTTTACTCCTAGCGAACGTATGGTGGGTAAAACCTTTGACGATGAATTCCGTTATGCAAAAAATAGAATTATTGTAGCAACCTTCTCTTCTAATGTGCACCGTATTCAGCAGGTTATTGATGCTGCTGTAAAATATGATCGCAAAGTGGCAGTTGTTGGTCGCAGCATGATTAACGTTGTAAGCATTGCTAGAGAGATGGGATATCTGACAGCCCCTGATGGTGTACTTATTGATATTGATGAAACTTCAAATTATACCGCAGATAAAATTGTAATCATTACAACTGGTAGCCAAGGCGAGCCTATGTCTGCACTTACACGTATGGCTATGAATGACCACAAAAAGGTTGATATCATGCCTGGTGATACTGTAATAATTTCTGCAACACCTATTCCTGGTAACGAAAAGCTTGTTTCTCGTACTATTGACCTACTGTATAAGCTGGGTGCTGATGTCATTTACGAAAAGAGTAATGGTGTTCACGTTTCTGGCCATGCTAGTCAGGAAGAAATTAAACTGATTCATAATCTAGTTCGTCCTAAATTCTTTATCCCCGTTCATGGCGAGTTCCGTCACCTGATCAAGCATGCTAGCATTGCTAAAAGCTTAGGAATGCCAAGCGAAAATATTGTAATTGCTGAAAATGGCAGTGTAATTGAGATTACTCGTAATAGCGCAGCTATTAATGGCAAGGTTACTGCAGGCAAGGTTTTGGTTGATGGACTTGGTGTTGGTGACGTTGGTAATATTGTTTTACGTGATCGTCGTCAGCTTAGCCAGGATGGCATCATGATTGTTGTTGTAACAATCGATAAAGAAAGCTGCCATGTTGTTGCGGGTCCTGATATTGTTTCTCGCGGTTTTGTTTATGTGCGTGAGGCAGAGGATTTGATGGAAGAGGCTAGGGATAAGGTTCAGGCTGCTTTGGATCGTTGTGAGGAAAATGGCGTTTCTGAATGGTCTGTAATTAAATCCACTGTAAGAGATGCGTTAGGTCGTTTCCTCTACGAGAAAACTCGCCGTCGTCCTATGATTCTTCCAATCATTATGGAAATCTAATAATTTTAGTTTTATATGGAGTGTGCAAATGCGTAAGGAAAGGAAACCAAGACAACAGAATAGTGGTAAGGGTACTATGTATGTTGGTATTACCTGTATTGTTTTGGCTATAATCTATGGCTTGGCGTACTTTGCCGTATTTAATGTAGCTCCTATACAATTTGCTAATAGCGTTCAGTTGTATCTATTTGGCAGCTTATCATTTTTAATGCCTTTTGTGCTGCTATTTTTAGGTTATTTACTTATTTTATGTGATTCTGTAAGCTTTTTTAACAAGAAAACAATGGCTTTTCTTATGGTGATGCTGTGCCTTTTAGGCACAGCTCATCATATTTTAGTACCCTTTAAGGAAGAACTGTATCCAGAACAGCTAAAGGCTGGTGGTGGTATTATTGGTGGCCTTGTGGCCTGGCTGATGCATAATCTGTTAGGTGAAGATGGTACTAATTTTTTTCTAGTGTGTGTGTGGCTTTTGATTATAGCCATAGCTTTGCCTTGGAGAAGCATTTATAATTTATTTAGGGGGATGTTTTTTTCTCCTGAAATCAAGGAAAAGCCTAAAAAAGAGGTAAAAGTAGAGCCTAAAGAAATTAAAAGAGAAGCTAAGCCGATTAAAAATGTGCCCGTCTTTAAACCTGAAAATAAGGCTAATTCTATTAGAGATGTTTATCGTGGTGAAGAGTTTGACCGTTTTCAGGATGGTATAAAAAAACAATCTACCTTTAAACGTATATTGAAAATTAATGATGATAATATTTATGAGCAGGAGCCTATAAAAGAGGAAATCCAAAGAAATCCCGTAAAGGTTCCTGAATGGGTAGAACGTCCTGCTCAGCAGGTCATTATTAGACCTAAAATAAACTATGGTGAGGAGCAGACTGCTATCCCTGATTCTGGTTTTAAGAGCGAGCAGACTTTTCAACATGAAGCTTCGAAAACAGAGCCTGAAAAGCAGGGGGAAAATCTTTCTAGCTTGTTTGTAAATAACACTTACGGAAAACAAGAAGACTTCACTTCAAATGCTAGTGCTATTCAGACTTCATATACAGGTTCTGAAAGAGAATCGATGTTTAGTGAAGTTAAATCTGTAGCAGAAGAACTGATATTAAAAAATGATGGAGCCACAGAAGCTGTTAAGAGTGATAAAATGGCTGATAATAAGGTCCCTATTTATGACAGTGCTGAAAAAATTAAGACTGCAGTAGATTTTTCTCACAAAGTGGAGGAGCAGGAAGGAAGTGCGTACAAGCTTCCTCCTCTGGATATTTTAAATATGCCCCAGGTGACACCGGCTTCCTCATATGAAAAGGATATTATGCAGCAATGCGCTGTTCTTGAACAAACCTTGGCTGATTTTCGTGTAAGGGCTAAGGTTATTGCTGTTACCAGAGGTCCTTCAGTAACACGGTTTGAGCTAGAGCCCGCTCCAGGAGTAAAGGTAAGCTCTGTAGTAAATTTGGCAGATGATATAGCTTTAAGGCTTGCTGCTCCAGGTGTACGTATAGAAGCTCCTATTCCTGGCAAATCTGCAATTGGTATTGAGGCACCAAACACTAAAAATGACCCTGTCTGCTTCCGTGAGGTTGTAGATAGTGAAGCAGTTCGCAACGGTACATCCAGTCTTTGTATTGGTTTAGGCAAGGATATTAGTGGTAATATTATTCCTGCTGATTTATCTAAAATGCCCCATTTATTGGTTGCTGGTTCTACTGGTTCTGGTAAGTCCGTATGTATTAATACTATTATTGCGGGAATTCTGTATAAAGCACGTCCTGAGGATGTAAAATTAATTTTAGTTGACCCCAAGGTGGTAGAGCTTTCTAACTATAATGGTATTCCACATCTTTTGACTCCTGTTGTTACAGAGCCTAAAAAAGCGGCATCTGCACTTCATTGGGCAGTAGCTGAAATGGAGCGTCGTTATCAAACCTTTGCGGATAATCATGTTCGTGATATTAATAGTTATAATGCTCAGGCACCACAAAAGATGCCATTTATTGTTATTATTATTGACGAGCTTAGTGACTTGATGATGGTAGCAAAGGTGGATGTAGAGGATGCTATCCTGCGTTTGGCTCAAAAGGCTCGTGCAGCAGGTATTCATCTTATTTTGGCAACACAAAGACCGTCTGTTGATGTTATTACTGGTATCGTAAAGGCTAATATTCCCTCCAGAATTGCGTTTGCGGTTTCTTCTCAAACCGATTCACGTACTATTATTGATATGGGTGGGGCGGAAAAGCTTTTAGGCAAAGGCGATATGTTGTTCTATCCTATAGGTATGAACAAGCCTGTCAGAGTGCAGGGTGCCTTTGTTAGTGATGCTGAGTTAAATAGAATTGTTGACTTTATTATCAAGCAGTCCATTCCTGTTAATTATACCGAAGAGGTTACTGAACAGGAGCTGGAGTGTGATGGCAAATCTTCAGCTCAGGATGAAAATAGCAATAGTCCAATGAATGCTGAGGATGAACTGTTCGAGGATGCTGTAAAGCTGGTACTCGATATGGGGCAAGCTTCATCTTCCATGCTGCAGCGCAGGTTTAGAATTGGTTATACCAGAGCTGCCAGATTAGTTGATACAATGGAAGAGATGGGAATTGTTGGTCAGGCTGTCGGCAGTAAGCCACGTGAAGTAATTATGTCTCGTCAGGAAGTAGAGGAACGCTTCCTGCGCAAGGAATAATTTGGAGGTACTGATTGTGGAAGATATAAAGGGTGTAGGTGCTGTTCTGCGTGAAGCTAGGGAAGCTAAGAAGCTTTCTATTATGGATATTGAAAAGGCTATCAATGTCCGCTCTTCATATATACAGGCAATAGAGAACGAGGAGTTTGACAAGGCTCCTGGTGATGTGTTTGTACGTGGTATTATTCGCAGCTATGGTAACTATTTAGGTCTTGATGGTTTAAAGCTTGTTAATATGTATAGAGGCAGCTCAGCTGGTGAAGCAGCTCGTGCTGCTGCTATCCGCGAGGTTGAAAATGTAAAGATGAACATTCAGCTTAAGGAAAAACGCGACATAGGTTCTGGACGTGGTGGTTTTTCCTTGCCGGAATTTCATTTGCCTATGAAGCAGATTGCTGCAGGTGTTGGTGTTTTAGCCGTTTTAGGCATTGGCTATTTTGCGGTTCCTAAAATTGTAAATTATGTACAAAGTATACCTGTAGCTCAAGAGGAGCCCACTAAACCTGCGGCTCCTGCAGAGGTTGCTATTCCTGCTCCTTTAGATAAGGTGGTAGTAGAGATGGAGGCAACTGGTGATTGTTGGCTAGAGGTTACTGCAGATGGCAAGGAAGCCTTTGCTGCAATGCTTTATGATAAGGATAAAAAGACCTTTGAAGCTAAAGAAAAGCTTGTTGTAAAATATGGCAATATTGATGTAATGAAGGTTGTTTATAACGGTAAACCAGTTGATTTTTCTGGTCAACATGGCGTTGTAATTTCTACCTATACTAAAACGGAGTAATATATGAAACAATTTTTACCTATAACAGCAGAAGAAATTGCACAGCGTGGCTGGGAACAGCTTGATTTTCTGTTTATTAGTGGTGACGCCTATGTGGATCATCCTTCCTTTGGTCCTGCTGTAATTTGTCGCGTTTTAGAGGCACAGGGATATAAGGTTGCTCTTTTGTGTCAGCCTGAATGGGATAAGGCTGATAATTTGGCGGCTTTAGGCAAACCTCGTCTTGGTGTTTTAATTTCTGGCGGTAATCTTGATTCCATGCTGTGTCATTATACTGCTAGCAAGCATCCGCGTAGTGTTGATAAATATACTGCAGGTGGAGTAATGGGCAAGCGTCCTGATCATGCAACTATGGTATATGCAAGATTGGCTAAGCAGCTTTGGCCTGATATGCCTGTAATTATTGGTGGTATTGAAGCTAGTTTACGTCGCTTTGTGCATTTCGATTATTGGGAAAATAAGCTACTGCCTTCTATTTTAGAAAGCAGTGGTGCAGATCTTTTAGTTTATGGTATGGGCGAGAAACAGGTTGTTGAAATTGCTGACTATTTAGCTGGCGGTGCAACACTTGATGATATGCGCTATATTCGCGGTACAGCCTATGCTTCTAAGGTTTTGCCTGAGGGAGAAGAGTATGTAGAGCTTCCTAGTTGGGCAGAAATTCAACAGGATAGAAAGCTTTTTGCTAAGGCCTATAAGCTACAAAGTCGAGAACAGGATCCTTTTTATGGCAAAATCGTAGTGCAAAAGGGTCAAAAGAAGTACGTAGTTCAAAATCCATCTGTTTATCCACTTACTCAAGAGGAAATGGATGCAATTTATGATTTGGATTATGTGCGTCAATGGCATCCGTCCTATGATGCTTTAGGTGGTGTCGCTGCATTAGAAGAGGTTCAGTACAGTATTGTTAGCTGTAGAGGCTGTTTTGGTAGCTGCTCCTTCTGTGCAATTCATGCGCATCAGGGACGTATTATTCAGGCTCGTAGTCATGAATCCATCATTCGTGAGGCGAAGATTTTGACTCAAATGCCTGGCTTTAAGGGTTATATTCATGATGTTGGCGGTCCTACTGCAAACTTCCGTCATCCATCCTGTGCTAAGCAGTTAAAATACGGCGTGTGCAAGGATAGACAATGCTTGTTCCCGAAGCCATGTCCTAATATTGATGCAGATCATAGTGATTATATTAGCCTATTAGAAAAGCTGCGTGCTCTTCCTGGTGTAAAAAAGGTGTTTATCCGCAGTGGTATCCGTTTTGATTACCTTCTTGCAGATAAGAATCTTGATTTCTTAGATCAGCTGTGCCGTTATCACGTCAGTGGCTTACTAAAGGTTGCACCAGAGCATATTTCTCCGCCTGTGTTGGCTAAGATGGGCAAGCCTGGTAAGGATGTTTATCTGAAGTTTATGCGTCTTTATGCGCAGAAAAATAAAGAGGTGGGACTGGAGCAATATTTGGTACCATACTTTATCTCTAGTCATCCTGGCTGCACATTGAATAATGCTATTGAGCTTGCCGAGTTCTTGCGTGATATTAAGCATCAGCCTGAACAGGTTCAGGACTTTATTCCTACTCCAGGCAGTGCTTCCACAGCTATGTATTATTCTGGCGTTGATCCTGAAACCGGCAAGGAGCTGTTTGTAGCTCGTAATCCTCATGATAAAGCTATGCAGCGTGCATTAATGCAGTATAAAAACCCTCGTAATAGACAGCTTGTGCTGGAGGCATTGCAAAAGGCTGACCGTATGGATCTTGTTGGCAGCGATAGCCATTGCCTTATTTATGTTGATCAAGGATGTCCACGTGGACGACAGGCTTCTGGACGTGGTGGTGAACGTCGTGGCAATGGAGCTGCACGTGGCGGCAAAGCATACAGTGATAGGAATTCCTTTAAAAGCAGAAATGAACGCCATAGCAGCAATACTACACGTGGTGGTAAAGCAATGAAAGAGCAGGGCTATGGCAGTGGTGGAGGACAGTCACGCAATAGTCAAGGCAAAACAAATAATAATAGTAGAAAAGGTAGATCTGTGAAGGGTAGATAGTTATGCTACGTTATGTTTTTCTGATTCTGGCTGTCGTTAGCCTGCTTACAGCAGGTTGTAGTGGTAGCAATGACGATGATAAACAATTGAATAAAGCATTGATTTTGTATTCTGAACTAGATCCTGAGTATACAGAGAATTTGGTGCGGAGCTACAATAAAAGCACTGGTGGCAAAATTCTCTTAAAAGCTATTTATGAAATTAAGCCTGATTCCTACAGACCGGATCTGGTACTGGCAGAAGGTCGTACATTATCTGGTCTGAAGGCTCAGGATAGACTACGTCCTGTTTTCTTTGAGTTAGGTGATAGATTACCATCTGACTTTAAGGATGCAGATGGATACTGGTATGGAGCGTTTTATGATCCTACAGTTTTTTTAGTAAATCAGCAGTATGCACGAGAATGCGGACAGCAAAATATTGAAGGCTGGAGTGATCTCGAAACACTGTCTAATGCGCGTATTGCTGTGGAAAATTTGTCTGATAGCAGCAGTACAAAAAATTTTTTAGGTTCTATGGCAGACCACATGGGCGAGGTAAGCTCACTTAATTATATGTGGAATATTAATCGCTATGTTAGTCAATATGCTAAATTTCCTTTTACCCCGATTCGTATGACTGCGGTAGGTGATGCAGATATTGCAATAACCCGCCAAAGTTATGTTTTTAAATACTTGGAAAATGATTTTCCTGCCTATGTCGTGCATCCCAAAGAAGGCTCTCCTGCTAATATTTATGGTGTAGGACTTTTTTCTGAATGCAATCTGACCAAGGAAGCGGCAAATTTTTTTGATTGGATTATTGGCAGTGCTGAGGTACAGAAGATTTCCCAGGTGGACGATACTGGCTACTTCTTTTTCTATCCCAGAGGGCGTGACTACGCAGCTGTGGATGAGAGCAAGCTGTGGCTAAATAAGAGCTATCTTGATTATAAAAAGCAGGAAGAGCTGGTGTCCAAATGGTTGGCAAAGGTAAGGTTTAGTAAATAGATTGAGGAGGCAAAATTATGAAAATTGGTATGGTAAGCCTTGGCTGTCCTAAGAATTTGGTAGATTCTGAGGTGATGCTGGGAATTATTCGTGATAAGGCTTTAACCGTTACAAACGATCCTTCTGAAGCAGATATGATTATTGTTAATACCTGCGGCTTTATTGAAAGTGCTAAGGAGGAATCTATAAATACTATTCTGCAAATGGCAGAATACAAATCTGAAGGTAACTGCAAATACCTGTTGATGACTGGCTGTCTTGGTCAGCGCTATGCTGATGAGCTTTTTGCTGAAATGCAGGAAGTAGATGCTATTGTAGGAACTGATGCTTTTACTGATATTGGCTGGGTTATAGACCAGGTTATCAGTGGAAAACGCGTTAAGCATTTAGATAAGCTGCCTGAGATTAAAGCTGAGGCTGTGGCAACTCTTCCGCGTATGCTAACTACTCCTGATTATATGGCGTATTTAAAAATTGCTGAGGGCTGTGATAACTGCTGCTCCTATTGCTGTATTCCGCAAATTCGCGGACCTTACACCAGTAAGCCCTATGATGAGGTTATGGCAGAGGCTAGAGCCTTAGCGGCAAGCGGTGTTAAAGAGCTGATTGTTGTAGCACAGGATACAACTCGTTATGGTGAGGATTTATACGGCAAGCTAATGCTGCCCAAGCTTTTACATGATTTAAATGAGCTTGATGGTATTAAATGGATAAGAGTTATGTACCTTTATCCTAACAATTTTAATGATGAGCTTATTGAAGCCTTTGCCACCTTGGACAAGGTTTGTAAATATATCGATATTCCTTTACAGCATGCCAGCGACCGCCTGCTGTCTAGCATGAACCGCTATGACACTAAGGCAGAGGTTGAGACTTTGCTGGCAAAGCTGCGTGAGCGTATTCCTGGTATTACTATCAGAACTACCTTTATAGTTGGTTTCCCTGGCGAGACTGAGGAAGATTTTGAGGAGCTGCAGGGTTTTGTGGAAGCACAACGCTTTGAAAACGCAGGTGTGTTCCAATATTCTCAAGAGGAAGGAACTGTTGCAGGTGCAATGCCTAATCAGATTGCTCCAGAAATTAAGGAAAACCGTTATCATGCACTGATGGCGCTGCAAGCAGGCATTTCTGAGGAACTGCATCAAGAAAGAGAAGACGAGGTCTTAGACGTTATTGTTGAGGGCTTTGATGAAGAAAATCCAGAGCTGGCATTTGGTCGCTCCTATCACGAGACACCAGATATTGATGGCAACATCTTTATTGAAGATGCAGGTGAGCTTAAGGTTGGCCAAATGGTCAAGGTTAGAATTTTACAGGGCTTTACCTATGAAATGGTAGGACAGTTGGCAGAATAGCTAGCTTAGGAGGTTTATGATGAAGGTTGAGGTAATCAATACAGGAACAGAATTATTGTTAGGGGATATCCTCAATACTAATTTCCAATATCTTTCCCGTAAGCTTAATGGTATGGGCTTTGATGTGTTGTATCAAACAACGGTAGGGGACAATCCTGAAAGGATGAAGCAGGTGCTGGAGCACGCCATGACAAGAGCTGATATTATTATTACCAGTGGTGGTCTTGGTCCTACACGTGGAGATATTACTAAGGAAATGGTAATGGAGGTTTGCCATACAGATGCCTATTTAGATTTAGATACATGGGGCCGTATTGACGCCTTTTTCCATAAGAAGGGAATGTGTGCTCCTGCAAATAATGATAAACAGGCTTATGTTCCTATGGGTGCTGATGTACTGCAGAACGATGTGGGCACAGCTCCTGGATTGTGGCTTGATTATGAAGATAAAACCTTTATCATGCTGCCCGGGCCTCCTTCAGAATTAGTGGATGTTTGTGAAAAGCAGCTGTGGCCTAGAATGCAGCAGCGTTTTTCTAAGCAGGGTATAATTTTATCTAGAGTATTGCATCTGCGTGGCATTGGCGAATCCAAGGCTGCAGAGGCAATTGATACTCTTATTACTAGTCAGAGTAATCCAACTATTGCTATTTATGCACGTTATGGTGAGATTATTATTCGTATAACTGCTAAAGCAGAAAATGCGGAAAAGGCTAATTCTTTACTAGATAAATGTGAACAGGATGTAAGAGTATATCTGGATGATTATATTTATGGAGTAGATGATGACACATTAGCGGCAGCATTAGGCAAAATGCTTTTATCTAGTGATAAAACAATTGCCTTTGCAGAATCCTGTAGTGGTGGTTTGGCAAGCAGTCTGATTACTGATGTGCCAGGCAGCAGCGAATATCTATTAGGTAGCGTTGTGACCTATACCAATATGGCTAAAAATAAGCTAATAAATGTACAGCAGGATACGCTGAATAGATATGGCGCTGTAAGCCGTGAAACTGCCTGCGAAATGGCTGTAGGCGTTCGCCGCCTTTTAGGCAGTGATTATGGTGTAAGTATTACTGGTAACGCTGGTCCTGGAGGCAGCGAAGGAAAGCCTGTAGGTCTTGTATATATCGCTGTGGCTACAGAGGATGCACTATACTGCCAGGAACATCTTTTTACATCCACGAGAACAGAAAATAAGCTGAGGATTGCACTCACGGCAATCTCCATGGTTATTGATAAAATTTTAGAAGAAAAACAGAAAAACAACGGAGGAAAATAATTAATGACAACTACACAAAAAGCAATGTTTGGTCAATTAGAGCTCGATAAAAAAGTAGTTCAAGCCCTCACCGATATGGGCTTTGAAGAACCGTCTCCTATTCAGGCGGCAACTATTCCTATTGTTCTTGAAGGCAATGACGTTATTGGCCAAGCTCAAACCGGTACCGGCAAGACTGCTGCTTTTGGCATTCCCCTGGTACAAAGCATTGACGATTTTCATCACATCCAGGCACTGGTAATGACTCCTACCCGTGAGCTGGCAATTCAGGTTGCAGAGGAAATTTGCAATATTGGTCGCACCCGTCGCGTACGTGCACTGCCTGTTTATGGTGGTCAGCCTATCGAGCGTCAGATTCGTGCTTTAAAGAGCAATGTACAAATCGTAATTGGTACACCGGGTCGTTTAATTGACCATATTAACCGTCGTACTATTAAATTGGACCATATTAAATTCCTGGTATTGGACGAAGCTGACGAAATGCTGGATATGGGCTTTGTTGATGATATTGAAGAGATTATGCGTAGCCTGCCTACTGAGCGTCAAACCTTGCTGTTCTCTGCAACTATGCCCCGTCCCATCCTGAGCCTGACCAAAAAATATATGAAGGCTCCTAAAAATGTGACTATTTCTAAGGAAGAATTGACAGTTCCTTTAATCGAACAATATTATTTTGAAACTAAGGATAAGGTTGAAGGTCTGTGCCGTCTTTTGGATGCGGAGATTGATGGTAAGCTTATCATTTTCTGCCGTACTAAAAAGGGTGTAGATGATCTGTCCATCGCGCTGTCCAGCCGTGGCTATATGGCTGAGGGTCTGCATGGTGACCTTAGCCAAAACCAACGTGATAGAGTAATGAAGAAATTCCGTGAGGGCGCTTGCGATGTGCTTATTGCTACAGACGTTGCAGCTCGTGGTATCGACGTTGATAATATCACCCATGTAATCAACTTTGATATTCCTCAGGATCCTGAAAGCTATGTACACCGTATTGGTCGTACAGGTCGTGCTGGCAATACTGGTGTTGCTATGACCTTTATTACTCCGCGTGAATTCCGTCAACTGAAGCTGATTGAGCGTATTGCTCATACCAAGATTCAACGTCGTCAGCTGCCTACTGCTGCTAATGTAATTGAACGTCAACGTGACCAAATCATCAGCAAAATGCAAACCGTTTTAGAGCTTAATGCATACCATGATTACATGCCTATTGCTGAAACTCTTCTTAACGACTATTCCTCTGAAGAGGTTGTTGCTGCAGCACTGAAGCTGATGCAAGAGGGTGTTAAGGCTTTGGAGGCTCCGCAGGAGGACGTACTGGCAAAAGACTTGCGTAACACTGGCGGCCGTCCTGGCATGGTTCGTCTCTTTGTGAATGTTGGCCGCAGCCAAAAGGTAACTGTAAAAGATATTATTAGCACCATTGCAATTGAATCCGACATTCCGGCTCGTGACATTGGCTTAATTAACATTTACGATAAATTTACTTTTGTAGAGGTTCCTGAGGATGTAGCAGAGAAGGTTATGGGCGCAATGCACAAAAACTTCATCAGAGGCTATAAAATCAATGTTGAGCCTGCAAGAGTAAGAAAATAAAATACGCTCCAAAACGCTTAGCGCGGAGGTGGTATAATGGCACAAGAAATATATGGTAACCTTAAGGGTATCCGTAACTCCGTCATTGAGGAGTTGAAAACACTTTATGATGTTAAGCTAGAGGGTGGTCAGCTGCTGTCAAGCGAGCTGGCCTTACGCCTAGCAGATATAACTGAATTCATTAACAAAGAGATTTCCATCTATATTACCCGTAGTGGTCAGGTTGAGGCTGTTGCAGTAGGTAATAATGATACGGTAGATTTACCTCCTGTTGATGGTAGACGCGGCAGCAGTCGTTTAAGTGGCGTGCGTTGCATCCATACTCATCCTAATGGTAATTCTACTTTAAGTGGTGTGGATGTATCTGCCCTAAAGAACAATCGCTTTGACGCCATGGTTGCTATTGGCGTTACAAGTCCTGATATTACTCAGTCTACAGTAAGCTTTGGCATGATTACTGGCTTTGGTGACAATGAACAGTACGTTGTAGAAGCTTATGGACCTATTACTATGGTTGAGGCAGAGGGTATTTTCTTCCCTAATCTGGTAATGACTGTAGAACGTATTCTGGATAAACAGACTGGTAGCTCTAGCTTGGCACAGTCTGCAGAGCGTACCATTCTTGTTGGTATGGAATATGGCGGTATGCTGAGTACTCTTGGATGGACTGTAGAGGATTCTTTGGAGGAGCTGAAGCAGCTGGCTGATACAGCTGGTGCACAGGTGGTAGCGAAGTTTTTGCAAAAGCGTCCTAAGCCTGATCCAGCCTTCTTTATTGGCCGTGGTAAGGTGCAGGAGCTGGCGCTTTATGTGCAGCAGGAAAATATTGACCTGTGTATTTTTGATGATGAGCTTACTCCTGCACAGCAGCGTAATATTGAGCAGGCTATGGGTATTCGCGTTCTGGACAGAACTGCGCTTATTCTTGATATTTTTGCTCAGCGTGCTCATACTAATGAAGGAAAGCTACAGGTTGAGCTGGCACAGCTGCAATACACATTGCCTCGCATTATGGGAAAGGGCTTAAGCCTTTCTCGTCTTGGCGGTGGTATTGGCACTCGTGGCCCTGGTGAAACTAAGCTAGAGGTTGATCGTCGTCGTATTCGTGACCGTATTGCCTATATTAAAGAATGTATTGGCAAGGTTAAGAGTGTACGCAATCTGCATAGAGCAGGACGTGCTAAGGCCTCTGTTCCTACTGTCAGCCTTGTTGGTTACACTAATGCTGGCAAGTCAACACTTTTAAATGTGCTGACAAATTCTGATATTTATGCTAAGGATCAGCTGTTTGCTACTCTTGACCCAACTACAAGACAGCTTGATCTGCCTGATAAGCAGCAGGCGATTTTGACTGATACTGTTGGTTTTATCCAACGTCTTCCTCATCAGCTGGTTGCAGCCTTCCAATCTACATTGGAAGAGGTTGTGGAGTCCGATGTATTGCTACATGTTATTGATGTAAGTCATGAGCTTTATAAGGAACAGAGCAACGCTGTATATAAGGTGCTAGAGCAAATTGGCGCAAAGGATAAAACAATTATTACAGTCTATAATAAAATTGATAAGCTTCCTGAGGATTCAGCTTTGCCTGAGCGTTTAGCAAAGGAAGAGAACAGTATTTGTATTTCTGCAAAGAAAAATCTTAATCTTGATAAGCTTTTAGCCTTGATTGCAGAAAATCTTAAGCTGCAATCCATCGAAGCGGATTTCCTTATTCCTTATAGCGATACAGCAGTGGTTTCTAAGCTACATGCAGCGGGAACTGTGCTGGAGCAGGAATATTTGGCCGAAGGTACACGTCTAAAGGTTCGTATTGACGCTTCTCAGGCTGGGGATTTTGAAAAATATCTGGTTAACTAAAAGAAAGCAAAAAAAGGTGAATACATTGGTAGATTTTAAGGCTCTTGAACAGGCAGCTTTAGCAGAGGTTGCCAAACAGCTTCCGGAAATGGAGGAGGCTGCACTTTATAATACTGAAAAGGTAATTGCTGCATTTCGTAATAATATGGTTTCTGATTACTATCTGAAGCCTACTACTGGTTATGGTTACTCTGATGTTGGTCGTGATACCTTGGATTTGATTTATGCTGAAATCTTTAAGGCTGAGGCTGCGTTGGTTCGTTCTCAGTTCGTATCCGGCACTCATGCATTGGCAGTTGCATTGCTTGGTAATCTGCATCCTGGCGATGAGCTTGTAGCTGTAACTGGTGCTCCCTACGATACTATGCAAACCATTATTGGTTATCCTGTAAAAACTCCAGGAAGCTTAGTTGATATGGGTGTTACCTATAAAGAAGTTCCTATGAAGGGTGACCATGTTGATTTAGAGCTGGTTAAACAAAGTGTTACTGAAAACACTACTATGATTCATATTCAACGTTCCTGCGGTTACAGCAGTGAGCGTAAAACTATTGATATAGCTGAAATTGGCCGTATCTGTAAGGCTGCTAAGGAAGCTAATCCTAATGTTATCTGCTTCGTAGATAACTGCTATGGTGAGTTTATTGAAAAGCAGGAGCCTATTGAGGTTGGTGCTGACTTAATTGCTGGCTCCTTGATTAAGAATCTGGGTGGTGGCTTAGCTCCTACAGGTGGTTATATTGTAGGTCGTCAAGATTTAGTTGAACAGGCTTCTTATCGTCTGACTGCTCCTGGATTGGGTGGTGAAATGGGCGCAACTCTTGGCGATACTGCTCGTGAGTTTTATCAAGGCTTGTTCCTGGCTCCTCACGTTGTACTGCAGGCTGTTAAAACAGCTATTTTTGCTGCAGCTGTATTCAAAGGACTTGGTTATGATGTTAAGCCTTTGCCGGAAGAGCGTCGTAGTGATATTATTCAGGCTATTACCTTGGAAAGCAGAGAGCGTTTGTGTAACTTCTGCGTAGCGGTGCAGGCTAACTCTCCTGTAGATGCTCATGTTGAGCCAGTTCCGTCTCCGTTGCCTGGCTATCAAGATGAGATTATCATGGCAGCAGGTACCTTTGTGCAGGGCGCTTCTATTGAGCTAAGTGCTGATGGTCCTTGCCGTGAGCCCTTCAACGTATTTTTCCAAGGTGGCTTAACCTTTGAACATGGTCGTTTGGCAATTATGGCTGCCGCTTAGAAAGTTGGCGGAAAGAACGCCTAAACTAATATAAAATGGGTGAGTACTAAATATTATTGTTGATAGTAGCTTTATAGTACTTTACTTTATAAGTAGTAAGTTACAAATATGCGCTGGCCTGATGGTTGGCGCATATTTTTCATAAGCTTAATTATATGTAGAATGAGCTTATCCGTGAGATATAGACGAAGGGATGTACATGTCCTTTTTCATTTGACTTTTATAATTAAAAATTATATAATTTCTAGTATGTGTAAGCTACAGACTGCGTACTAGCTTTGTAGTACGCAATTATATTTATTAAGGAGCGAATGAACTGTTATGAAATACATGACTGGTAATGAGATCCGCGAAAAATTCCTGAAATTTTTTGAGGAAAGACAACATTTGATGCTGCCTAGTGCATCCCTGATTCCGCAGGATGACCCCACCCTGCTGATTATCGGTGCTGGCATGGCTCCCTTCAAGCCTTTCTTTACTGGCAAGATGACCCCTCCGGCAACCCGTATTACTACCTGCCAAAAATGCGTACGTACTGGCGACATTGAAAACGTTGGCCGTACTGCACGCCACCATACTTATTTTGAAATGCTGGGTAACTTCTCCTTTGGTGATTACTTCAAAAAAGAAATCATCCCTTGGAGCTGGGAATTCCTGACTAAAGAGCTGGAGCTGCCTGCTGATAAGCTGTGGATCACCATCCATACTGAAGATGATGAAGCGCATGACCTTTGGAGAGAGGTTGGCGTTCCTGAAGAGCGTATTGTTCGCTTGGACGACAACTGGTGGGAAATTGGCAGCGGCCCCTGCGGTCCTGACTCCGAAATCCACATTGACCTGGGTCCTGAACGTGGCTGTGGCAAACCGACCTGCGGTCCTGGCTGCGATTGCGACCGTTATCTGGAGCTGTGGAACCTGGTATTTACCCAGTTCAACCAAATGCCTGATGGCACTTATCCTCCGCTGAAGAGCAAAAACATCGATACTGGTGCTGGCTTAGAGCGTCTGGCAAGTGTAATCCAAGGCAAACCCTCTAACTTTGAAACTGACCTGATGTTCCCGATCATTGAATATGCCTGCAAGGTTGCAGGTGTTGAATATGGCAAGGATGCAGATACTGATGTTTCTCTGAAGGTTATTGCCGACCATGCTCGTAGCATGACCTTTATGATTGGCGATGGTATTCTGCCTTCTAATGAAGGTCGTGGCTATGTACTGCGCCGCATCCTGCGTCGTGCAGTTCGTCATGGTCGCTTAATCGGCATTAGCGAAAAATTCCTGGCTGGCGCTGTTGATGTTGTAATTGGCATGTTTGGCCATGTATATACTAATCTGTCTGAAAAACGTGATTATATCCAAAAGGTTATTGATATGGAGGAAACCTCCTTCCTGCGTACCTTAAAGCAAGGCAGCGAGCTGCTGAACGAAGAGATTGCTAAGCTGAAAGCAGAAGGCAAAACCGTTCTGGATGGCGCAACTGCTTTCAAACTGAACGATACCTTTGGTTTCCCCTGGGAGCTGACTGCAGAAATTCTTGAAGAGCAAGGCCTGACCATGGATAAGGAAGGCTTTGACGCTGCTTTAGAGGTTCAACGTCAAATGGCTCGTGATGCACGTAACGACAAGGCTGGTCGTCCTGTAGTTTATGAAACTAAGGGCGTTGATGTTGCTGCATTAAAGGTTGACGAAGCAGCTACTGTAGGTGCTATTGTTCAAATGTATCCTGCTCATGATGCACAAGCTATTACTTCCGCTGAGGATGGTACTGAGGTTGCAGTAATCTGCGACGTTACTCCATTCCATGCTGAAGGTGGTGGTCAATTAGGTGATATTGGTACCATTACTGCTCCTACCGGTGTAATTGAAGTAAATGTTACCAAAAAACTGCCTGATGGTGCTGTAATCATGATTGGCTCCGTTACCGAGGGTACTGTATCCGTTGGTGATGCTGTTACCTTTAGTGTTGAAATGAGCCGTAAAAACGACATCGCTCGTAACCATACTGCTACTCACTTACTGCATGCAGCGCTGAAACAAGTTTTAGGTGCTCATGTAAACCAAGCAGGTAGCTATGTTGGCCCTGATCGCCTGCGCTTTGACTTCTCTCACTTCTCTCAAGTAACCGAAGAAGAGCTGAAGAAAGTAGAGGCTATTGTTAACGAACAAATTTTGGCAAGCAAGGCTGTTGAAATTGAAGAGCTGCCTATTGAAGAAGCTAAGAAGAAGGGTGCAATGGCCCTCTTTGGTGAAAAATATGGCGATATTGTACGTGTTGTAACTGTTCCTGGCTTCTCTATGGAGTTCTGCGGTGGTAGCCACGTAGAAAATACTGCTAAGATTGGCATGTTCAAAATTGTTTCCGAAGGCTCTAGCGGTGCTGGCGTACGTCGTATCGAGGCTGTTACTGGTCATGGTGCTGTAGCTCATGTAAATGAGACTGAAGAAATGGTTAAGGGTTTAGCTGCAAGCCTGAAATGCCGTGTAGCTGACGTTCCGACTCGTCTAGAAGCTCTTCAAGCAGAGCTGAAGGCAGCACAGAAGAAGGCTGAAGAGCTGGCTGGCGAAATTGCTAAGGCTCAAGTAAGTGATGTTGCTGACAAGGTTCAAGACGTTAAGGGTGTTGCTGTACTGGCACAAAAGGTTAATGCTGATAGTATGGATGCTTTGCGTAACCTGGGCGACCAAATGCGCGATAAGATTGGCGGCGTAGTTGTACTGGCAGCTGAAATTGGTGGCAAGGTAAGCATTCTGACCATGGCTACTAAAGATGCAGTTGCAAAAGGCGTACATGCTGGCAATGTTGTTAAAGAGGTTGCTAAGATGTGCGGCGGTGGCGGTGGTGGCCGTCCTGACATGGCTCAGGCTGGCGCTAAAGATGCTTCCAAGGTTGATGAAGCTCTGGCTGCTGCATATGGCATTATCGAAGGTCAAATTAAATAATAAACTAGGGGCTGGAGCTATGCTTCAGCCTCTTTTCTAAATTAGATTAATATGCTAAAATAAAACCATGTAGTCGAAAGGATGGTGTTATTATGACCGAAGTATCTCAGGAAACAATGATGTTTAAGCGTGAACCAGAAAAATTGGAGGTTGCGGAAACCATCAAGGAAGTCTACAAAGCGTTGGAAACCAAGGGCTATAACCCTGTTGATCAGTTGGCAGGCTATCTGCTGAGCGGCGATCCTACCTATATCACCAGCTATGACAATGCACGCACTAAGCTGCGTCGCCATGAACGCTATGAGCTGATAGAAGCTATGGTAGTAAGCTATTTGGAACAGATTAACAAGAAATAAGGAGAATTTTATGCGTAGTATGTCCCTTGATGTGGGAACAAGAACTATTGGCATTGCTGTAAGTGATTTACTTGGCATGATTGCTGGCGGTGTAGAAACCATTAAACGTACAAGTCCAGAGCGTGACTTTGAGCGTTTGGCTGAGCTCGTTAAAGAGTATGAGGTTGATACATTAGTAGTAGGCTATCCCAAAAATATGAATGGTACTATTGGTGAGCGTGCGCAAAGCTGTGAGGCTATGGCTGAGGAGCTGCGTGAGCGTTTTCCGGGAGTACAGGTGGTGCTTTGGGATGAGCGTTTATCTACTGTAGCAGCAGAAAAAGTGCTTGTTGATGCAGATTTACGTCGTAAAAAACGTAAAAAGGTTATTGATATGATGGCCGCAGTGGTAATTTTGCAAAATTATCTTGACAGTAAGCAGCTACAGCGCAAGCTTTAATTGACAGAAGCGTTGCAAATATTATAAAATACACTTAGAATGATATGGTGCTTGCATTACATGAATTCGGCAAAGACTGTCGGAGCTTGTAGTGGGGCGGACATACGATTATTATGCGAGGTGCACAATGAGCGAAGATATCAAAAATGAAGAATTAGAAGCAATGTCTGAGGAAGAAGAACAAGAAATTATTGTTTTCCCTCATGAAGATGGTACTGAAGAATATTTTGTAGCTGACTGCCACTTTGACGTAGATGGCAAAACCTATGCAGTACTGGTTAATGTAACTTCCTTGGTTGGTGAAGACGGCTGCGGTTGTGGTTGTGAAGACCATCACCATGATGAAGACTGCGAATGTGGTTTTGATGGTGACGAATACGAATCCTTCATCGCACGTGTTGATTATGACGAGGATGGCGAACCCGTTTACGCTGCTCCTGAAACCGAAGAAGAGTTTGAAAAAGCAAAGGCTGCTTACAACGCTCTGGATTTCGAAGACGAAGAGTAAAAAATAACCGGACTTCGGTCCGGTATTTTTGTGTGGAGAGTTACTGATGGATAAAATTCAGGCTTTACTTAAAAGTAAAACCTTTTTGTCTATTCTTGCTGGCATGGCTGTTGCTATTATTCTTGTAACTAGCTACATGATGAAGGTACAAGGGGATAATACTGAATTTGCTAAAAAAGGCTCCCATATGATTATCATTAAAGATGGCATGACTACTCATGATATTGCATATCTGCTACATGAGCAGCAGCTGGTAAAAAATCCTGAAGCATTTCGCCAAGAGGTGCGCTTTAAGGGCTTGGCTGCTAAGATGAAGGCAGGTGCTTATCAGATTGAGGGCGGCATGAGTAATCGTGAGATAATGGAGCTTATTGCCAAGGGGAATGTCCAGTATTTAAAATTTGTTGTGCCTGAAGGCTATACAGCTGTACAAATAGGCAAAAAACTGGAGTTTGAAGGACTTGGTAAGGCGGATAAGTTTATCGCTGCAGCTAAGGATTATGCTCCATATGATTATATGAAAACGGATGACCCTAATGTTGTTTTCCAGACTGAGGGCTTTTTGAT
>USBG01000011.1 GCA_900552855.1 uncultured Phascolarctobacterium sp.
TTTTATAAAGTCCTAAAGCGATACATTGATCTGCTCTGTTGCAGGGGTTATCACATTCTAGGCATGCTACTGGAGCCAGACTGCCTTCTACTGCGCGCAGAATATCACCTACAGTGTATTCGTTAGGCTTTTTGGCAAGACGATAACCGCCCTGTGCACCACGGGCGCTAAGCACAAAATTAGCCTTGCTAAGCTGATGGATGATTTGTTCTAAATATTTGTCAGAAATATCCTGACGTTCAGCAACTGCTTTTAGGGGAATGTAGGTGCCATTATCGTTAACGGCTAGGTCCAGCATTAGTCTTAGAGCATAACGCCCTTTAGTGGAAATTTTCATGGTCTCACAACCTTTCTTGTTGAATTCATTTTACTATGAAATAAGTAGGAATTCAAGAAATAAATAGTATGATGGTTAAAGTACTTATGGCTGAAAATAAATGCAAAAAATTTCCCTTTGCTGCTCTTTTGTGATAAAATAACTTTGTATGACATAATAATTAGGAGGCTCCATATGGACGAGAAAAGCTTAGATAAAAATTTTAAAAGATTATTGTATACCTTTACTGCTGACGAAGAGCTGGCAAAGCTTTTAAACAAGGTAAGCTTCCCCGAGCTGTTCAATCCCGAATTTATGCAGGCTAACAGCAAGTTTACTTCTATGGATGATATGATTTGGCGCAGTGGCTTTGGTATTATGAACCTGTTAGAGGTTGAAAACGTAAACCAACAGAAATGGAACGAATATATTGCTAAGCATACTGAATGCACCACCTGGCATCAATTTGGCAAGCTGGCGATGATTGCTTGGATGGAAGCAAAGCTGGAAGAAGTTAAAAAAGCTAAAAACTAATAACTGATTACCGAGGCTTAAGGCTTCGGTAATTTTTTTTTGAGGGGTTAAATATGGAAATAGTATTACATTCTTTAAATGGTGTCCTCACTGTTCTGATTATGATAGCAATAGGTGCTTTTTTAGAGCGCAAGGGATGGTTTGATGATAAAGGTGTGGCTCTTGTATCAAAGCTTGTAACTCAGGTTTGTTTGCCTACATATATGCTAACCAATATTTTGAGCAGGTTTCAGCATGATCAGCTAATAAGCATGTCCAAGGGCTTAATTGTTCCGTTTCTTTCTATGATGGCAGGCTATTTTATTAGCAAGCTGATTGCTAAAATTGTCGGTATACCTAGTAGTCGTGCTGGTATTTTTACTGCTTGCGTCAGCTTTTCTAATACTATATTTATAGGATTGCCCTTAGGCATTGCCTTGTTTGGCGATGCTGGTGCACCATATATTATGATTTACTATATGGTAAATACAACTCTTTTTTGGACCTTAGGTGTGTATGAGCTGGCCTCTGGTGCTGGTACAAATACTTCTTTGTTTAGTAAGCAGACAATACGTAATATTTTATCCTTGCCACTATTAGGATTTATGGTAGGCGTTGTTATGGTTATTTTAGAATTACAGCTACCTGCACCAATTTTTAAAGCATTTGCTTATATTGGTGGTATGACCACACCCTTAGCTATGATGTTTATTGGTATAGCGATGAGTAAGACTAATTGGAGTGAGATAAGGTTAGGTAAGGAGCTGGTTGTGGCTATGCTTGGACGTTATTTTGTTTGTCCTGTAATAGTTATTGCCATGCTGCCCTTCTTTGAGCTGGAGCCACTGATGGAAAAGGTATTTGTTATGATTGCCGCCATGCCGGCTATGACTAATACTGCCATTGTAGCTAAAGCATATGGTGGTGACTATAAGTATGCGGCAATGCTTACTGCTGTTAGTACAGTTTTAGCAGTAGTAATGATACCCTTCTACATGTGGATTATTCATTAAGCTAAAAACGAACAAAAGATATTTAAAAAGCGGTTTGAGTTGCATTCGAACCGCTTTTTTCTTTGTTTAATAGCGAACGAAATGTAAATTATATATATTAAAAAGCAAGAAATGCGGTAAAATACAAGATATAGTAGTGAAAATCTAAAACGAACACTATTGCGCAAAGCGAACAAGATTGACAAAATACGTTCTGTGAAGTACAATATAATCAAACAAATATTCGATAAGAGGTAAACGCAATGAAAAAGATTTTAGCGATTATGTGCTTGAGTGTTACTTTATATGCTGGCTACAATATGGTGTTTGCAGAGGAATATGTTTATAAAAATGATATTGTGACTGTTGGTAAGGGTGAAACTCTTTGGGAAATCGCAGGGCGTTATCGTGAAGAGGATGAGGATATCCGCGACGTTATTGATAGAATTTGCGATGCCAACGGTATTACTCAGTGTATTATTTATCCTGGTCAGGATTTGTATGTGCCTGTTCGTGTTGACAATAGCGGTTCACAGGTTGCTGTTAAATAATTCACCAATTTGTTTCAAGGACTCTTTTGGTTTATGTCGAATATAGGTATCAAGAACTTTAGAGTGGAAGATGCTTATATTTAAGGAGGCGTAAATTATGGAGAATAAGAAATGGATAGTTGGTGCATTGGTGTGTGGCTTGGTGTTAGGTAGTAGTGTTGCTCCTGTACAAGCAAGCTTTTTAGGAAAGATTTTAAAGGGTGGTGCTATTGGAGCCGTTGTAAATGCAACTGCTAAGCCTTTGAATGATGGTATCAATACTATTACTGCTAAGTATGGCGTAAGCTCTACTGATGCGACTAAGGTTGTGCCTATTATTGCTATTGGTGATGGTACTCGCGCTGGTGCTGCACAGGTTTCCGGTCCGCAGCATAAGGTTGACCAATGTGCTGCAGCTTTGCAGATTGAGCAAACGATTTTGGGTGTTCGTGCGGTAATTTTGATTCCCATTGATCGTGTAGATATTAAAAATATTAATCGTGTACAAGGCGTTGGCGTAGCTGCTCAGTTGGACGTTAAGCTGTAAGTAACTCGTAAATGCTAGTTTGATAAACTTGTTATGGTGTTTAAACCATGGATAAGAAAAGTGAATAGAAAATCTTGGGATGCATTCTGTAGGGAGTGCATCCTTTTTGTATTTTCTTGTCTGGTATATGCCAAGGCCTGCAACATGATTATGAAGTTTTAGTTGCTTATAGCTATTATGGTTTAGATATGTACTGTATTTTAGGGCGGTTGTCTTTAACAAGAGGTGCTTTTTTGTTAAGGGCTTTAAGCAGCTTCATAGATTAGTAAAGTTGGTAAACAAAAGGGCATATCTAATATAATGCATCCAGAATTTGGCTATTGTATTGTTGTAGTTGTGTACTTATTGTATAAAGAAAAGGCTGCACAGACTTTTGTCCATACAGCCTAGTTTTTCTGTTAGAATGTTATTTTACTGTAATATCAATGTAGGAATGGTCACCAATATCAGCAATTTCATTTAGCTTATAGGGAAGAGGATGCTTAAAGATAGGACCATCAACTGCTAAGGTGTGGTATTCACCATTTTCACCGCAAATGTCAATGCCAGCCTTCTTCATTACTTCCACAGACTCCAAATCCAGAATACGGCCTAAAAGCTCACGGGGGATAAGATTATTTTTTAATGCCTTAATAACGCATTTATAGCCTAAATCAATAAGCTCGTAAACATTTTCAGCTCTGTCGCGATGCCATAAAGGAAACACTGCCTTGATATTTACATTTTTACAGCGTTCTTCACACCAGGCGCGGTTGCCTTCGATATCAATATCACCAAAGCAGGCAGCCTCTGCACCCATAGACATAGCCTTGCGTAGGCTTTCTTCCATGTTCAGATGATATTCTTCACCCTTAGTAGGTGTTAGAAGCAGAGGAATATCGAGTGCCTTGGAATATTCTTCAAGCATCTGATAATCAGCTCCATGGAAGTAGGAGCGGTCAGCATCGGGGTTACACATAACAATCAAAGCAACTGCCTGATGACCATCAGCAAGCATTTTATGTAGGGCTAGGGTGCTATCCTTACCACAGCTATATGACATAACAAATTTCATTATTAAGCCTCCGTTTTTCCTGATTTTTCCAGATTTTCTGTAAGATTAATACATAGAAAATAGCTTACAGACTGGATTTGGACTGCTTTATTGAATATAAGAATATTTCCTTATATGCCTATATTCAAGATTATATCACAAAAGGGGAGCAATAATAAATAGTGATAAGTAATGTATGTTAAAGATATTTAAGAATAAGATTTTTTGAGAAATAAACTTTTCGCAGTTCTTGTATACTTAGGAAATATCCTTGCTTTTCCTTTATTTATTACGTAGAGTGTGATAAAATAACCTTATTATGGATAAGTGTTTGTTTGCCTAAAAATTAACAGGAGGCGAGGCTGTGACAATGTCAAAAAATACATATGGAAATTTGTATCTGTGTGCTACGCCTATCGGTAATCTTGAGGACATGACTCCGCGTGCCTTAAGGATGCTGCAGGAGGCAGATATAATCGCCGCAGAGGACACAAGACATACTCTGCAGCTTCTGAATCATTTTAATATCAAGGGACATTTGGTCCGTTATGATGAGCATAGTAAGGAAAAGCAGGGAGCATATCTCTTAGAGGAAATGCTGCAGGGAAAAAATGTTACTTTGGTTAGTGACGCAGGTTATCCTGGTATTGCAGATCCTGGTGAGGCATTGGCTAAGGAGGCCATTGAGGCAGGCATTAAGGTGGTGCCTGTGCCTGGTGCTAATGCAGCATTATGTGCTCTTATTGCCTCTGGTTTGCCTACGTATCCCTTTTTCTTTGGTGGCTTTTTGCCTAAAAGCAAAAAGAACAGACGTGAGCAGCTGGAGCTGTGGAAGCATATTCCGGCCACTATGATTTTATATGAAGCACCTCATCGCATTGATGATGTTTTAGAGGATATTTTATCCTGTTGGGGTGATAGACCTATGGCTGCTGCTCGTGAGCTTACTAAGCTCCACGAGGAATTTTATCGTGGCACTGTAAGCAGCACCTTGGCATGGCTTAAGGAAAAGCCACCTCGTGGAGAGTTTTGCTTGATTATTGGTCCAGGCGAGGTCAAGATCGAGGAAGAGGGCGAACAGCTGGAGCCCTTGGACGAGGTGCGCAGGCTGATTGCTGAGGGTATGGATAAAAAGGCAGCATTGGCTCAGGTAGCCAAACAACGTAAAATCCCCAAAAGGGAGCTATACAATCAATTAATTGCAGAAGGAGACGGAAAGTAAGATGACAAAACCGACATTCTATATTACTACCCCTATTTATTATCCCAGTGACAATCTGCATATTGGTCACGCATATTGCACCACCGTTGCAGACTCCTTGGCACGCTTTCATCGTTTGAAGGGAGAGGATGTATTTTTCCTGACCGGTAGTGATGAGCATGGCCTGAAGATTCAACGTAAGGCTAAGGAAAAAGGCGTAACTCCTATTGAGTATGTTGACGCTATTATTGCTAACTTTAAGCTGCTCTGGAAAGAGTTGAATATTTCTAACAATGATTTTATTCGTACCAGCCAAGAGCGTCACCACAAGGTTGTACAAGACGTTCTGGAAAAAATCTATGCTCAGGGCGATATCTATAAGAAAAATTACAAGGGTCTGTACTGCGTTCCCTGTGAGTCCTACTGGCTGGAGCGTCAGCTGGTTGATGGCAAATGCCCTGACTGCGGCCGTCCTGTAGAGGAAATGGAAGAGGAAAGCTACTTCTTCAAAATGTCCAAATACCAAGAATGGTGGCTGCAATTTATCGAAGAAAATCCTGATTTCATCCAACCGGCAAGCCGTCGTAACGAGATGATTAACTTTGTTAAGCAAGGCTTAGAGGATTTGTGCATTACTCGTACTACCTTTGATTGGGGTATTCCTGTTCCCTTTGATAAAAAGCACGTTGTATATGTGTGGTTTGACGCTTTGCTGAACTACCTGACAGGTATTAAATATGGCACTGATGATGCTATGTTCAACAAATATTGGCCTGCAAGCCTGCATTTGGTTGGTAAGGAAATCGTCCGCTTCCACACCATTATTTGGCCTATTATGCTTCACGCTATGGGTATGGAAATGCCTAAGAAGGTATATGGTCATGGCTGGCTTGTTGTTGACGGTGATAAGATGTCCAAATCCAAGGGCAATGTAATTGACCCCTTGGGCTTGATTGACGAGTTTGGTGCAGATGCTATCCGCTTCTTCCTGCTTCGCGAAATCAACCTGGGCAATGACGGTAACTTCTCTCGTGATGCTTTGATTAACCGCGTAAATGCAGATTTAGCAAATGACCTGGGTAACCTGCTGCATAGAACTGTAAGCATGATTGAAAAATACCATAAAGGCATTGTAACTGATGCTGGTGCTGCTGAGGCTATTGATGATGAGCTGAAGGCATTGGTAAAGGAAACTGTTGCTAACTATATCCAGGATATGGATAAAATGGAAATTAACACTGCTATTAAAGGCGTTTGGGCGCTGATTAGCCGTGCTAACAAATACATTGATGAAACTGCTCCTTGGATTTTGGCAAAGGATGAGGCTAAGGCTGAACGTTTGCAAACTGTTATGTACAATTTAGCAGAGACATTGCGTATTGTAGCAATCCTGATTAGCCCCTTCATTCCTTCTACCAGCCCCAAAATCTACACTCAACTGGGCTTAGAGGTTCCTGAACAATTCCTGCTGGAGGAAGCTGTTTGGGGTAAGCTGGCTAATGGCACTAAGGTTGCTAAGGGTGAGCCTCTGTATCCGCGTATTGAGATTGCTGAGGATGGTGCAACCATTATTGGCGGCAAACGCTATGAGCACAAGGTTGAGGTTAAGGAAGAGCCTAAGGAAGAAAAGCCTGCTATGGAGCCCATTAAACCGGAAATCACCTTTGATGTATTCGAAAAGATGGACTTGCGCGTAGGCAAGATTCTGGAGGCTGAAAAGGTTAAGAAATCCAAGAAGCTGATGAAGCTGCAGGTTGAAATCGGTGACGAGGTTCGTACTATTGTTAGTGGTATTGCTATGTACTATACTGCTGAACAGTTGGTAGGCCGCAATGTTGTCGTTATTGCTAACTTGGCTCCGGCTAAGCTCTTTGGTATTGAATCCTTTGGTATGCTGCTGGCAGCTTCTGACGGTCAGGGCAACCTGGTATTGGCAGATGCTCCTGGTATGGCAAGTGGCAGCCGCGTAAAATAATATTTAAAAATAAAAAGAGGCGTCAGCACTAGCTGGCGCCTTTTATATAGTTAAGAAGCGAGGTATATTATGAGCAGAACTGGTTTGTGGGATTCTCATGCACATTTAGATTCAGATTATTTTACAGATGATAGAGAGCAGCT
This sequence comes from uncultured Phascolarctobacterium sp., assembly GCA_900552855.1. Classification (GTDB taxonomy): domain Bacteria; phylum Bacillota; class Negativicutes; order Acidaminococcales; family Acidaminococcaceae; genus Phascolarctobacterium_A. Next base: position 7,251 of record USBG01000011.1, read on the forward strand.
TATTGCTCAGCTGCAGCAGGATTTGGACGGTATTGTTAATCCTGGCTGTGATTACGCAACATCTGCTTTTGCTGTTGATTTAGCAGAAAAATATGATTTTATTTATGCAGCAGTAGGTTATCATCCTGAGGAGCTTAAGGGTATTGCTCCTAACTATCTGGAGCAGCTGGAGGTTTGGGCACAGCACCCCAAGGTAGTTGCCATTGGCGAAATTGGTCTTGACTACTACTGGAAGGAAAACGAGCCTAAGGAGGTACAAAAGCGTATCTTCTTAGAGCAGATTGAGCTGGCTAAGGCCTATGATTTGCCAATTATTATCCATGACAGAGATGCTCATGGCGATATGCTGGATTTGTTCCAGAACGAGGTTAAGGGCGTGGAGGCTGTTTTCCATTGCTTCTCAGGCTCTTTAGAAATGGCTAAGGAGCTTGTAAAGCGAGGCTATTATTTAGGCTTTGGCGGCACCTCTACCTATAAAAACGCTCAAAAGGTACGCGAGGTTATGGAATATGTTCCCAAGGAGCTGATGCTCTTTGAAACTGATAGTCCCTATCTGACTCCTGTGCCCTTCCGTGGCAAGCGCAATAATCCTGGCTATGTAGAATATACTGCCCGCCATGCAGCAGAGCTGCTTAAGATGGACTTTGACGAGCTGGCAGCAATTACTGCAGCTAATACTAAGAGACTGTTCAAGAAGATTAGGTGAAAAGATGTATTGTAAAAATTGCGGCAGGGACGTAGGCCCTGATACTAATTTTTGCCCTCACTGCGGCGTTCGCCTTAAGGGTACTGGCGATGAATACAGAAGGCGTAATGATTTTTCCGAAGATAATAATGAGCAGTTTTATAAGCAGACCTGGTTTGGCATTCTGATGCTCTTTGTATTTTGGCCTATAGGACTGTATTTGCTGATTAAATACGGCGGTAGCTTTACCAAGATAGTCTTTGGTATATTTGCAGGACTCATAACGCTGCTGTTCTTTGGCCTGTTTTTCATAGGCTGCAGTCTGGATCTGCTGACTCCAGATATTCCTGCCAACAGCGATGTCCAGATACGCATAGAGGACAGGCCTCAGCAGGAGGACGACTCCTTACGCCAAAAGGTGCTGGAGGAAATGCGTAAAGCGGCAGTGAGCTTGTAAGAGGGAGAAAATAGAAGGCTAAGAAGTAAAAAGCACTAACCATTTTTTGGATGGTTAGTGCTTTTTTGTCCCTCAAAGACAAAATTGCCATATTACCATACTCCTTTACAAAAATTTTAGCCGTCTCCACCTGCTAGCTGAGCAGGCTTTGCAGGACTGCGCTGCTATTTCGGATTAGGCAGCGTGCCTTAGAGGCTGCTGTGTTTTTGCCGCTCACTTATATAGTGACATCAAAAGTGGCAAAAACAGCCCCATGTCAAAAAAATTTAAAATTTTTTATTTTTCCGCAGAACCAATGATATATAAGAATTTGCATAATATATAAGTAATAACAATTTAGGAGATGAACATAAATCTGGAAAGTCGGGCGGTGATTATTCTAGCGAACTTTATGAGGAAGAAAGATGGAATAGAGTAATAGATATGTTAACAGAAGGGTATAGTAAAGAGATATTTCTTCACATGGTAGATATACTTACTAAATAATGTAATTATTATACATTTTATGCTATTGTTGTTAGACAATTTAATTAATGCTATTATTGCAGTGGTAAGTTAAAATTGGATACTGAATTTGGACTAGGTAGCTCTAAACATAAGGAATAGACTAATGCAAAAAAATTAAGGAGTCAATCCGTAAATTTGTGGATTGACTCCTGTTTTGTTTTTAGATGCTATTCCATGAGCTTGATTTTGCGCCAGCCGCCGCTGCGCCAGCGATAGATAAAGACTATTGCACGCAGGCATTCGTCAAGGCACATGGCCAGCCATACGCCTATGAGACCATAGCCCATAACGATGCCAAAGACGTAGGCACCAAGGGTTGCTGTGAGCCACATGGAGATGAGTCCTGTGGTGACAGGCCATTTGATGTCGCCTGCTGCCTGCAGTGACATGACCATGACCATGTTGACGGCACGTCCCATTTCCAAAAAGATTTCGATGAGGAAGATGTGGCGGCCAAGCTCCAGAACCTCAGGGTTATCTGTAAAGATGCCATAAATAAGGTCGCTGTTAAGATAGAGAACAAAGGTTATGGTGCCGCTTATGAGCACGCCAAAGCGGATGGTTTTCCATACTCTGGTGCTGACTGCGTCCAGATTGCCTGTGCCGATAAGAAAGCCGACAATGATTTGTGTGGCCATAGCTAGTGCCTGTGTATAAACGTAGGAGCAATTGGCGATGATGTAGGCATAAACCTTGGTAGTAATAACTACAATACCCATAACATTAACGAAGCGCATGATGACCATTTGAGAGATGTGGTAGGAAAGGGCCTCGCCTCCAGATGGAAGACCAAGATACAGAATTTTAAATAGGGTGTGCTTGGGAAAGGGTGTAAGATATTTTTTAGAAAGCTTAACATCAATGTATTTGCGGAAAAAGTAAATGATGATTAAAAGTCCCAGGACCTTGCTGCTGTTGGTACTGATAGTTACACCTAGAACTCCTAAGGGCGGAATTGGTCCAAAGCCGTGAATCAAGAAGCAATTGCCAGTGATGTTGATGACGTTCATAATAATGGATGTTATCATGGTTATCTTCAGCAGGGAATAGCCGCGGAAGAAAGATATGAAGGAAACATAGGCTGCCTGAACAATTGTAAATAAACCTATGTAGCGTAAAAACAGAGATGCATCTGCCCAGATTTCCTGAGGTACGCCTAAAAGATGCAGAAAGAAGTCGTCAAATAAGAAAAGGGCAGCACTGATAATACCACCAATAGTAAGATTGGTTAGCAGTGCTACAGTGCAGACTTCGGCCACCTTTTCTTTATTGTTAGCGCCACGATATTGAGCAATGAGGATGGTAGCGGCCATGCTGATAACGCTGAGGGCGATGATAACAATATTGATGATTTGGTTAGCGTTGCCTACTGCTGCAACAGAATGCTGTGAGTAGCGGCTCAGCATAAACTGGTCTACATTACCTACCATCATCTGTAGTAATATTTCTATAAATATAGGCCATGTCATTTTAAAAACAGAAAGCTGTTCTGCTTTTTCCTTGATTTTACTCATTTTCTGAAAATTCCCCCTAAAAATAAAAAGAGGCCGCTCCAAGGCGTCCCAACAAAGTAACATATTAATATATCTATTTTTTGTGTTGCTATTATACTGCAAGGATAGGATTATGTAAATATGTAAGAAATAAAGTAATTAAAGTTAGCGAACTGTCTCTATGATGCTCAACGTAATGGTGCTGACATATGTTTTAGTAGAACTATTATGGTAAAAGTGTAAAACAAGATACATATTTTGTATATTAAGCACTGTTCGTTTGAAAGATAAAGTATTTTTTATAGTTAGCTGTTGACAACTATATATAAAAGGAGTATAGTGTTCTTAAACAGGAACAACAAAGGAAGGGCTGAATGAGGGATTTATGGAACTGATTGAAGGTTTGACACATTTCAATTTAACAAAGCAAGAGGCAACCTTATATGTGCTGCTGTTGCGTTCTGGCCAGCTAACAGGCTACGAGGCATCTAAGCAAACAGGTATTTCTCGATCTAATACTTATACTGCGCTGGCAGGTCTTGTTGACAAGGGTGCTGCATATGTATTGGAGGAGGGTAAGGTTACTCGCTATACACCTGTTGCTCCTGAGGAATTTTGCTCTAATAAGCTGAGCAGACTGGAAGAGATAAAGAAAGATATACTAAGCCAGCTGCCCATGCTTACGAGCGAGGTTGAAGGCTATGTAACTATCAAAGGCGAGCAGGAGATAATAAATAAATTAAAAAATACTGTTCGTCAGGCACAGGCTCGTATTTATGTTTCCGCAAATACTCGTGTTTTAGAGCTTTTAAGAGAAGAGCTGAACGCGGCGTTAGCTAAGGGCTTGAAGGTAGTTATTATTAGTGATGAAAGCTTTAAAATGGATGGAGCTATCTGCTATGGTACTGTTAAACAAAATGAACAGATTCGTCTGATTGCAGACTCTCACACGGTGCTTACCGGTGATTTAGAGGATGAGGATAATTCCACTTGTTTATATTCCTGTAAGCGCAATCTGGTAGATTTATTCAAGGATGCGCTGAAAAATGAAATACAATTAATTAGATTGCAGAAAGGTGAGAGAATAAATGGCTAAGAAGGTACCCTTTATAAATAAAGAAGCATTAGAAAATATTGTGGAGCAGTTTCCTACACCGTTTCATCTATATGATGAGGCTGGTATTCGTCGCACTGCCCGCCTTTTAAATCAAGCTTTTGCTTGGAATGAGGGCTTTAAGGAATATTTTGCTGTTAAAGCAACTCCTAATCCTTATATTTTGCAAATTCTGCGTGAAGAAGGCTGTGGTGCAGATTGTTCTTCCTACACTGAACTACTGATGAGTGATGCAGTTGGCTTTAAAGAGCATGAGGTAATGTTCTCCTCTAATGCTACTCCTGCAGAGGACTTTGTACTGGCTAAGAAGCAGGGTGTTATTATTAATCTTGATGATTTTACTCATATTGATTTTTTGGAAAAAGTAGCAGGCTTGCCTGAAACAATTTGTTGCCGTTATAATCCTGGTGGTCATTTTACTATTGAAAATAACATTATGGATAATCCTGGAGAAGCAAAATATGGCATGACCCACGAACAGATTTTAGAGGCCTACAGCATTTTGAAGGCTAAGGGTGTTAAGCATTTTGGTATGCACGCACTTTTGGCCTCCAACACTGTTACTAATGAATACTATCCGGAGCTGGCACGCATTCTCTTTAATGTGGCAGTAGAAATTAAAGAAAAAACTGGCGTAGAGCTGGAATTCATTAATCTGTCCGGTGGTGTAGGCATTGCTTATAAGCCTGAACAGCAGGAAAATGATATTTTAGCAATTGGTGAAGGTGTACGTAAGGTATACGAAGAGGTGCTTGTCCCTGCTGGTATGGGTAAGGTTAAAATCTTCTCTGAGCTGGGTCGTTTTATGCTGGCTCCTAATGGTGCTCTTGTTACTAAAGCTATTCACCAAAAGCATACCCATAAGGAGTATATTGGCTGTGATGCCTGCGCTGCTAACTTGATGCGTCCTGCAATTTATGGCTCCTATCACCATATTACCGTTATGGGCAAGGAAAATGCTCCCTGCGACCATAAATATGATGTAACTGGTGGCTTGTGCGAAAACAGTGATAAATTTGCAATCGATAGAATGCTGCCTGAAGTAGAGATTGGTGACCTGCTTTATATTCATGATACAGGTGCTCATGGCTTTGCTATGGGCTACAACTATAATGGCAAGCTCCGTAGCGCAGAGATTCTGCTGCAGGAGGATGGCAGTGCTAAAATGATTCGTCGTGCAGAAACTCCAAAGGATTATTTTGCAACCTTTGACAATGGTGACTTTGCAGTTGCCTTGGATAAGGCCATTGCTGATGCTGAAGCATAATTTTACCCCAATATTGAATATAGTATGATAAATGTAACGAGACTGCTGGTTGTTGATAGCTGGCTCTTCTCAAAATTTATTGGTATATTATGGAAGCCGCCTACTCAAGGGCGGCTTTTCTTTTACTAAAAAAATACACTTCCTAAATCAAGGAAGTGCATTTTTTATTCCTGCTCGCCAATCATAGTGGTAAGCTGCTGAATATTTTCATTTTCTGTAAGGATGTAGAGAAAGTCTCCTGCCATAATCTTGGTATCACCAACTGGAGTAATGGTTGTTTCGCCACGTTTGATTTCTACCAGCAACGTGTTATTAGGCCAATGGACGTCTTTGACCAGCTTGCCTTCTACATGACTGCCGCTGCAGACGGACAGTTCAGCAATATTACGTTGGTGCAGTGTTTGAAAAGACGGCTTGCTGTTATTGAGCATACGGTTCAAAAGCTCTTCATAAATAGGCTTGCTATGGCAAAGCTCGGCAATAGCAAAGGCTATCATGGAGGCAATGGCTAAGGTTAGCAGCTGTTGATAGGAGGAGGTCATTTCCATAATCAGGACGGTACCTGTAATAGGTGCACGAACGGAGCTGGAGAATAATGCTGCCATGGCTATTACAACGATATTGGCTGCGTAAATAGGTTGAACAGCTCCTATGGTAATAAGTACATTGGCACAAATGCTGCCGCTTAAGGCACCAATAACCAGCATAGGTAAGAAAAAACCACCAGGAACGCCACAACCATAGCTGACGAAGGTAAATATTAGCTTGCCTATTAAAAACAACAACAAAAGCTGTAAGGAGACCGGCGTTTTGGCTAAATGGTTAATAAGCTCGTTGCCTCCACCTAAAACCTCTGGCAGAAAATAACCTAAAATACCGCCACATACAAGGGCAAAGATAATTTTATGGATAGGTGTGCGGAATATAGGCAATGCATAAAAGCGACCAATTGATAAAAGACCCTTGTTAAAAATAACGCCTGCCAAGCCTGCTGCAATGGCTACGATAACGACTATACCATAGTCGTTTATAGGCAATATTTGTAGATTAGGAAATTCAAAGATAGAATCACTACCAAAAAGAGCACGGGAGATAGTGGTTGCAGTAAAGGCAGCTGCCATAGATGGTAGCAGTACTACTATAGAAAAATTGCGATGCAGCTCTTCAAGTGCAAACATAACGCCGGCTAGTGGTGCGTTAAAGGCTGCTGCTAAGCCTGCGCTAGCACCGCTTGTCATTAAATAGCGTTCCTCCATACGTGTGCGTCCCATAAGGCGGCTGATGCCTTGAGCTGCAACAGCACCAAGTTGAATTGATGGGCCTTCACGTCCTAGGGAAAGACCAGCACCAATGCCTAAGATGCCTGCAGTAAGCTTAACCCATAAAATAGAGAACCAGTTCATCTTGATTAAACCAAGAATGGCACCTTTTACCTGAGGAATACCGCTGCCTGCAGCCATAGGCTCCTTAGTATTAAGAAAATGCAGAACAAAGCCTAGAATAATGAGTATTGTAAGCCAGCCAATTCCTAGACTCCAGTGGCCCTGACGAAGAGCTTCATAGAGGAGACTGCGCCATGCTTCTGCTTCAGAAAGAGTAAAGCGGAAAAAGCTAATGATAAGCCCAGCAAAAACGCCTGTTAAAATTCCTTCTGCAAATAGACGCAGTCTGAACTTGTGCCAGTCACTTATAGAACGATAGGTTTTTATAACCTGCATACGATTATCCATAAAAATCTCCCTTGTAAAGTATTTTATATTTGTTGTTCTTATAAATATAAAATATAATAATTTGTTGCTTTCTTTATATTATAACACTTATGGATACTTGATTATACAAATATTATGAAGCTATTTTCATTGTAGACGTGAAGCGCTTACTGATACGCTGATGAAGCCGTATTATCCAAAATAAAATATTCAAAGAAAAAGCTAGAGTCTGAGCATATACTCAAACTCTAGCAATAACCTATATTTAATTTATATGATATTTTGTTAGCCTATTATAAGCTTATTTATTTTACTTTCTCGTATTCAGGGTCATATTTAGGATTAAGATAATTTTGGAATATCCAGGCCAAAAGGGCACCAGAAATATTGTGCCAAGCAGAGAAGACTGCACCAGGAACGGTTGCTGCAGGCATTGCAGCAAAGTGAGCCTTAGCTAAGCCTGTTGCCAGACCGGAGTTTTGCATGCCAACCTCAACAGAAAGAGCAATTGCTTTTCTCCAGCTCATACCTGTTAAGCGTGCCAGCATAAAGCCTAAGAGATAGCCACAGCAGTTGTGAAGAATGACTACCAGCAGGATAAGACCAGAGGTTTGCAGGATGTTGTCACGGCTAGCACCAATTACACCTGCGATAATCAAAGAAATGGCAATGCCAGAAACTGCAGGCAAGTAATCTGTTGCAGCCTCTGCCAGCTTAGGCAGGAAGGACTTAACAGCAAGGCCCAGACAGATAGGCACGATTACAATCTGTACAATGCTCCAAAACATACCAATGGGGTCAAAGGAAATTTTTTGACCAATGATTTGGTAGGTAATGAAGGGTGTCAGAATAGGAGAAAGAACAGTGGAAACACTGGTCATAGTAACTGAGAGAGCAACGTCACCCTTGGACATAAAGGTAATAACGTTGGAGGAGGTACCACCAGGGCATGTACCAACAAGAACAACGCCTGCAGTCAGTGCAGGGTCCAGATTAAAGGCAGTTGCGATAAGATATGCCAAGCCAGGCATAATCAAAAATTGGGCAGCTGCACCTACTAAAACATCACGGGGACGGCTAAGAACTAGGGCAAAATCCTTTAGGTTAAGTGTTGTACCCATACCAAACATTACAATGCCTAGGAGCAGGCTTAAGACACCTACACCACCAACCTTGCCTAGTACCCATAAAAAGTTTTGGGGCATAGTCATACCCAAAACTAGGAAAAGTACGGCAATAACGCCAAAATACTTTCCAATCATTTGACAGACCTTTTTCATTTGTAAAACCTCTTTCCCTTAAATAAAATAAATTTTTGGAAGGATACTTTGCCCTTCCTTTTTGTATAGTTATCACATTATAACAGAGTTATTGTTGGAAATAAAGGATTAGAGAAGATTTCAAGATATTCCTTTTTAAAAGGCGAAAATATGTTATAATGTATACAAAAATAGCCAATTTGTGCGGAGGTACAGCTGATGTTTACGATTCTGAGAGATTATAGAAATGAAATAGTAATCGAAAAATCTCGTTTTATTTGCTCCCTGAAAAAGGTAAAAAGCGAGGAGGAGGCCCAGGAGTTTATTAAGGCTGTCAAAAAGGAGTTTTGGGATGCAACCCATAATTGCTCTGCATATTTGGTTGATGATTTAGCACAACGCTCTAGTGATGATGGCGAGCCTTCTGGTACTGCTGGTATTCCTATGCTTGAGGTTTTACGTAAAAACAATCTTACTGGTACTGCTGCAGTGGTTACCCGCTATTTTGGCGGGATAAAGCTTGGTGCAGGCGGATTGGTGCGTGCCTATAGTGGCAGTGTTGCAGGTGCAGTTAAGGAATGTGGTCTGGCGGAAAAAATTCTTATGAGCCGTTTTAGCTTTATCTATGATGTAAACAGCGTAGGTAAGATTTTGAATATTCTTTATCAGCAAAGCCTGTTTGAAATTGCTGATGTAGAGTACAATATGCGTGCAAAAGTTATTCTTTTGATGCGTAATGACCAAAAGGCAGAGGCCGAGGCTTGGCTGACGGAGAACCTAAATAAGCCGATTGAGCTTGAACTAGAGGGCAGTGAATACGTTGAGGTGCCTGTAAAATAAAAATAATGCTTCGAAAGAGTATCTATGTAGGAATAGAGCTTTTGCGAAGCATTTTGTGTTTTTATGGTAAAAGCACTAAGTAGAAATTTAATCAAAAGTATTAAAGGAAAAATCTAAATTTATTACACTAATAGTGATTAAACAATTTATAAGCTGAGCTATTATCTATGCAAGTATGGTGCCAGCGCTTTAAAAAGTCTGTCCAATGCAGGATACAGCACATCATCTGACAAACCGCTATAATTCATAAGCAGGGTATGGGAGCTGTCATTCGTTTGATAATGATAATATTCAGAAAGAAACTTAATATTGATGCCGTGTGCCTTGGCTGCGGCTTTGAGCTCACTGTCAGAAGCAGAGGTATTGAGCTGTAATAGGAAATGAAGACCTCCGTCCTCGCACTTGACCTGCAGGGCAGCTTTAAAAGGGCTGTTATCAATGTATTTTAAGATTTCATTGCGTTTGTTTTTATAATAGGTACGCATACGATTGATATGACGCTCTAAATGGCCTTCTTCAATGAATTTTGCCAAGGTGAACTGCTCAAAATTAGATACAGTACAGGAATAAAAGCCCAGTTTGTGATAAAACATAGATGCCAGATGTGGTGGTAGCAGCATATAGCTGATACGGAAGGTAGGAGCTAGTGTTTTGGAAAAGGTATTGATGTAAATAACCTTTTCGTCATTGTCTATGCTTTGCAAGGGCGGTATTGGTTTGCCATAGAGTCTAAATTCACAGTCATAGTCATCCTCGATAATATAACGACTGGATTTAGCGCTGGCCCAGCTAAGCAGCTCATAGCGCCTGCTAATAGGCATAAGAATACCTGTTGGAAATTGATGAGAGGGCGTTATATGGAGTATATCAGCGTTACTGCTTTCTAATACATCAGGCTGTACTCCCTGCTCGTCCATGGGCAGAAAACGGCAAAATACATCATTATAGCTATAAACCTGGGCTAATTGAGGGTAGCCGGGGTCCTCTAAGGCATAGATATGATTACGTCCTAGAAGCTGTACCACAAGGTTATACAGGCTTTGGGTGCCTGCACCAATTACTATCTGCTCAGGAGCAACGTTCATACCACGGAATTGATATAAATGTTTAGCTAAGGCCTGGCGTAAGGGCCATACTCCACCTGCAGAGGTATCACCCATAAGGTCGTGCTGGTCAACAGAGCTTAGGGTATAACGCAAAAGCCTGGCCCAAATATTATAGGGAAAGGTGTCCGGTGGTACGCTGCTACGAACGAAATCAGCAAAATAAGCTTCTTTTTTAGTGATTGCAGTATTAATAGTATAGTCTTCCGCTTTTACGCCCTGCAGTGTGGATTGAATTGCAGATACATAGTATCCACGCTTAGGACGAGAAAAGATGTAGCCCTCAACCATTAGCTGAGCATAGGCATTTTCGACAGTAATCAGGCTGATGCCTAGGTTTTTGGCTAAGGTACGCTTGCTTGGAAGCTTGTTGCCCTGTTTCAGGACACCACTAGCAATATCATTTTTTATACATTTATACAGGTGGATGTACATACTCTCACCTGCAAGATTATCAAAGCTATATGTAAGCATTTTTCCTCCAATAAGAAAACTGGATATATAAAGTTTGCTGTATTTGAAGCTATTAATATATTCAGTTAGCAGTATACTATGTACAATACTTTTTGTAAAGCAATACGTATTGGAGGAATAAAGATGAACGAAAGATACAAATTAAATGCTCAATTGGCACAAATGCTTAAGGGTGGCGTAATCATGGATGTTACAACTCCTGAGCAGGCAAAAATTGCAGAGGCAGCAGGTGCATGTGCAGTTATGGCGCTGGAAAAGATTCCTGCAGATATTCGTGCTGCTGGTGGTGTTGCTCGTATGAGTGATCCCAAAATGATTAAAGAAATCCAAGCTGCTGTTTCCATCCCTGTTATGGCTAAATGTCGTATTGGTCATTTTGCGGAGGCACAAATTTTGCAGGCAATTGAAATTGATTACATTGATGAAAGTGAAGTGCTTTCTCCTGCAGATGATGTATATCATATTGATAAAAGAGAGTTTTCTGTGCCCTTTGTTTGTGGTGCAAAGGATTTAGGCGAGGCTTTACGTCGTATTAATGAAGGTGCGGCTATGATTCGTACTAAGGGTGAGCCTGGTACTGGCGATGTTGTTCAGGCTGTACGTCATATGCGTATGATGCAGCGCCAAATTGCTCAAATTGCAGCATTGCCGAAGGATGAGCTGTTTAATGTGGCTAAGGAGCTGCAGGTTCCCTACGATTTGGTGCTTTATGTACATGATAATAAACGTTTACCTGTAGTTAACTTTGCTGCTGGTGGCATTGCCACTCCCGCTGATGCGGCGCTGATGATGCAGCTGGGCGCGGAGGGCGTGTTTGTAGGTTCTGGTATATTTAAATCTGGTGATCCTGTAAAGCGTGCTCAGGCAATTGTTAAGGCAACTACTAATTTCCGCGATGCTAAAATGCTGGCAGAGCTATCCGAGGATTTAGGCGAAGCTATGGTAGGTATTAATGAGCAGGAGATTAAGCTGCTGATGGCGGAGCGTGGTAAATAATGACAAAGCTAAGGATTGGTGTGCTGGCAGTACAAGGAGCCTTTATTGAGCATATCAAGGCGTTGGAGACTCTGGGTGCAGAGTGTATAGAGCTGCGTCAGCAGGAGGACTTATTGCAAGAATTGGATGGTTTAGTTTTGCCAGGTGGTGAAAGCACTGCTCAAAGCAAGCTGTTACATGATTTGAATATGTTTGCATCCTTAAAGTCTAAGATTGAGGAAGGCTTACCTGTATTAGCAACCTGTGCGGGCATGATTCTTTTGGCAGAGCATTTAAGCAACGACAATAAGGTCCATTTTGCAACTATGCCTATTACAGTAAAGCGTAATGCTTATGGCAGACAGTTAGGCAGTTTTCGCGTGGTAGCAGATTGTGGTAGCTGGGGCAAGCTGCCTATGACCTTTATCAGAGCACCCTTTATTGAGGATGTAGGTAAGGGCGTGGAGGTGCTAGCTACGGTGGATGAACATATCGTGGCTGCAAAATATAATAAGCAGCTGGCCTTAGCCTTCCATCCAGAGCTAGATTTTGCTGAAAACCAAACAATTCATAAAGAGTTTTTAGCTATGTGCACGTCTAACAGATAAGTGAAAGACAATAGAACAAAAAGTAACTCCATAAATCAAAGCAAGGCTCGAGTTTGAGTATTTTCTCAAATTCGAGCCTCTATATTTATGTATGAAGTTAAACGTTTTAGATTTTAACTATCTTATGGTTGTGTTTTTAAATTAGAGTTTTATTACAATCCAGTTTATTTTTCTGCCAGCTTCATAATCCTATCGTAGGCTGCTAAGCCACAGCCAATACCGTGGTCGTGTAAAGCCATCAGCTTGTCTGGTTTAATATCCAGCTTATCAATTTCTAAAGGAATTTGTGGGCGTATGATAACTGCCTTGCCTTCCTGTTCAAGGCGTTCTGCTTCCTCTAGCTGTTTGTTATAAAGTGCAGGACGCTGCTTCATAATTTCCCACAGCTTAGGATAATCCTTATACCAGGTTTTTAGTAGTATTTGAGGAATATGGTTCTTTTTATGGTAACCAACATTGCGTGTTAAAACAAAGATGAATTTTTCATAGCCTTCCTGTTGTGCTTTTTTATAGGGGATTGGTGAAACGAGCGCACCGTCTAAAAGCTCACGTCCGTCAAATTTAACGATAGGAGCTAAAAAGGGCATGGAGGATGAAGCACGTACAGGAGTAAAGCTTTTGCCAATAGCTTCTTTACCAAACCATACATCCTGACCTGTGCGACAATCAGTAGTACCAACCTGCAGTGTTCCAGGGTAATTATAGTAGGTTGTAAAATCAAAGGGAAGCAAAGTTTTGGGCAAATCCTCAAAAATAAAATCAAAGCCAAAAATACTGCCATGTTTAATCCAGTTATTAAGGCTGAAATAACGCTTGTCAGTAACATATTTTTCAATAATGGCACGAGTACGCAGTGGTTGATGCGACATGTAGGACAGAATATTGCAGGCACCTGCAGAAACGGCAGTTATGTAAGGAAAGGTGAGCTCTTTAACCATAAAGGCTTCGAAAACACCTGCAGAAAACATACCGCGCATGCCGCCGCCCTCAAGAACAAGGGCAATTTTATCTAAATGCATGAGTTTACCTCCTTAGGGAAAAATACTGCATTATAGCAGTATAAAGCAAATATATATATGCTTACTCTATTAGAATGATAAATTTATTACCATAGAGCAGCAGTATAAGCTATAATATATTATAGCAGGATTTTAAAAGCTTGAACTGTATGGCCTATCAAAATTTTCAATCGGTTGTGTAAAAGTATGGTGTAATCAAAAATGCTATCATAGAAAAGCACGGTTCGATAAATTTGGGCTAAAGACAGTTTCTTATGGCTATATTAAATAAAATTAAGAAGGCAGATTTATAGCTTTAATGTGTTGTCAGGAATAATATTAAAAATAAATTTATGAGGTGAGAAGATGAAGATTGTAGTAATGGAGCCCTTAGGAGTTGCGCTGGAGAAGATTGATGCTTTGGCTGCCCCGTTGAAAGAGGCTGGTCATGAATTTGTTTACCATACTACTAAGGAAATCGATCAGGAAAAGCTTTTGGCACGTGTTGCTGATGCAGATATCATTATGCTGGCCAATCAGCCTTTGGCCGCTGATATTATTAATGGCTGCTCTAATTTAAAGATGCTTTCCGTGGCTTTTACAGGTGTGGACCATATTGATTTAGCAGCTTGTCGTGCTAAGAATGTACTTGTATGCAATGCAGCAGGCTATTCTACTAATGCTGTAGCAGAGCTGACCTTTGGTTTAGCGATTAGTGTAATACGTAATATTGTTTCCTGTGATGCTCGTTGTCGTAGCGCTGCTACTAAGGATGGCTTAGTAGGCTTTGAGCTTTTTGGTAAAACCTTTGGTGTAGTTGGCACAGGTGCTATTGGTAGCCGTGTAGCTAAAATTGCGAAGGCCTTTGGCTGCAGGGTTCTTGCGTACAGCCGTACTACAAAGCAAGAGCTGAGGGAGCTTGGTGTAGAATTTGTTGGCTTGGATGAATTGTTAGCCCAGTCTGATTTTGTTTCCCTTCATGTTCCGCTGACTGAGGCTACTAAGGGAATGATTGATGCAGACGCTATTGGTAAGATGAAAAAGACAGTGGTGCTTTTGAATACTGCTCGTGGACCTGTGGTTGATAGTGCAGCTTTGGCTGAGGCCTTGAATGCAGATAGATTGGCTGGTGCAGGTATTGATGTATTTGAAAATGAGCCACCCATTGCTGAGGAGCACCCCTTATGCCATGCTAAAAATACCGTGCTCACTCCCCATGTAGCATTTGCTAGTAAGGAAGCTTTGGAAGCACGTGCTGATATTGTTTTTGCTAATTTGTGGAAGTATTTTGCAGGTGAACCTCAAAACGTGGTGAAGTAAAAGCTGATATATAAAATCAGCCTAAGCTGGTTTAGCAATAAATAGTAGCGCCGTATCATTGAAGCAATAGAAAAAGCACTATACCATAGAATTTTAACCTGATAGTGATTTGTTGTTAAAACCATAAGAATAAAGTACTATGCATAGTGCTCTAACGATTGTGGACGTAGTTTAATTTTAACTTGCTTGTACACAAAAAAGGAGATGTCTGACTAGCATAAGGCTAGCAGTGCATCTCCTTAATTTTTTAGCGGTATTTGTTTTTATGTTTTTTCTTTTCG
>USBG01000012.1 GCA_900552855.1 uncultured Phascolarctobacterium sp.
GGCTCTTGCAAGTGGTATTACTGATATCTTAATTATTAGTGGTCGTAACAAGCGTTCTATTGAGGACCATTTTGACCGTAGTCCTGAGCTGGAGATGAATTTAGAAGAGGGTGGCAAGGGTGAAATGCTGCAAATGGTTAAAGATATTGCCAATGTTAATATTCACTATATTCGTCAAAAGGAGCCTAAAGGACTTGGTAATGCGATTTTATGTGCTAAAGCGTTTGTTGGTAATGAACCTTTTGCAGTGCTTTTAGGTGATGATGTTGTTTATAATGAAGAATATCCTTGTTTAAAGCAGCTTATGGATGTGTATGATGTTAAAGGTGGCAGTGTTTTAGGTTGTCAAACAGTTCCTTTAGAAAAAGTTTCTGCTTATGGTATTGTTGCTAGTGAGGCAACTGCTGATGAGCGAATTTTTAAGGTAAATGATATGGTTGAAAAGCCTGCGATTGACGAAGCTCCTAGCCGTTTGGCAGTGCTTGGTCGTTATGTAATAACTCCAGAGATTTTTGAAATTTTAGAGAATACAGCTCCAGGCCGTGGTGGAGAGATTCAACTTACTGATGCTTTGAAGGTGCTTGCACAGCATCAAGATATGTATGCTTATGATTTTATTGGTAAGCGTTATGATGTTGGCGATAAATTTGGCTATTTACAAGCAACTGTTGAATATGCACTGCGTAGAGACGATTTAAAGGATAAATTTGTGGCGTATTTGAAGAAACTAGTTTGAAGTTTAAATTAAGTATTTATAATAACGAAAAGCAATTAATTCCAAAATAAGGAATTAATTGCTTTCTTTTTTACGGAATGGTATAATGGTATAGCAAGAGGAGGTGAGCATATGTTATTTTTATATATAGCATGTGATAATATTTTTATGTTTAAGGATTTTTTCTTAGATTTTACTTATGAACGAAAAATTAGCCATTATCTAGCAACAGATGATACTATTTTTCCTAATTCTCAAATTAATGTACGTAAAAAAATGCTGATACTTGGTGGTAATGCTTCTGGTAAAACCACTTTTGGCGTGTTAATGTGTGCTATTAATAATTATATAATGAATGTTCCAGTTACTAATTCAAGAGTTAATTTATATAATGCTATCTATGACCGTACTAAAGAAAGTTATTTTATGACAGAATTTGTGATTGATGATAATGCATATCGTGTTTATTGCAAATTTAACAAACAAGGTATAATTGAAGAATATCTGAAAAAAGTAAAAGTATATAAATCGTATAATATAAAAAAATTACGTTCTGTTTTGGATGAAGCGCCTTTTATTTGCGAATATCATAACTACAAACAAGACGAAACTATAACCAATACGGAAATATTTATGTCTTCTATGCTAGGTGAAGTAGATTCATATATTAAAGAAGCGGGAAGTAAAGTAGCTTTTCATTATTTGTTTTCCAACTATTCTAATCAAACTGCTCAAAACAAAATCAATGTTGGCGTAGATGTTCTAAACAATATTTTGCCTGGAATTGATAATTCTGTAGATAAGGTAGTATCTCTTAACCCAAGTGACAAGGAGCTCAGCACTAACTCTTATTTAATTGTTTTTAAAAATGGCTCTCAGATTACGATACCAGAAGGTGATTTAACATTTAGTCAAAAAGATCGTTTGTCCCATGGTACATACGAGGCACTTACGTTTTTAAATGTTTTACAAGAGCTAAAGACACGTCCGGATGCCACACTCTATATAGATGAAAAGCTTCCTCATTTGCATGCAGAACTTGAGGCGTTTTTGATAATGAAAGCATTGCTTATTAAGCGTTCCGCACAAGTTTTCTTCACTTCCCATAATAGTGAACTTTTAGATTTGAACGTACCCAACAATGCGTTTCTTCTCTTTAAACGTTGTAAGGAAGGATTTAATAAAGCGATGTTTGTCAGTCAGACTCTTAATAAAAATGATCGCAGTGTACGTAATTACTATGAGAATGATTATTTCGGAGTTTTGCCTGACTATTCTGCACTAGATCAGTATTTTGAGGACATAGTATCATGAAAAATGCATGTATATTGTTGAGGGTGAAATAGAAGAACGTTTTTTGCAGCAACTAAAACAATTGGGATTAGTCGTTCCAGGAAAAGTTTTTACCTTTAATTTGATGCAGAAACAGTTAAAATACACAAGCAATATATTGGCATTTAAAAATTACGATGCTATTTATTGTGTGGTTGATACTGACGTTGTAGATGAAGGTAATATTGGAAATTTAGTTCAGAACATAAAATTGCTCAAAACTATAGGAAAGCCTAGAATTTTAGTTCAAAATAAGAATTTCGAAGATGAGCTAATGAGAATTTTAGAGCTTAATAATATTGTTGCTTTAGGAAAATTGCTTGGTTCCAAACAGAATGATGTAAGATGGGTAAAACGTTCCTTATCTCAAAATATTGATTATAGCAAGCATATTAACAGGGATAATATTGTTAAATATTGTTCTAGATATCATTCGTTTAAAGAGCTTTTAAATAACAAAAAATGTGGAATTGATAATTTGGTATGTGGCTATGAAGGAGTGAAAAAGGGATAGTCTCCTAACCTTTATGTATACAAGACATCTTCCTTATAATATGCTAAAATATAATCAATGCTGATGCAGTTTATTTTGCAGAATATATCATAAAATATTTTGAAGGGGGCTTTTAAAATGCAGGTTGTTTTAACTATTGTAGGCAAGGATAAGGTTGGCATTATTGCTAAGGTTAGCACTACCTTGGCAGAGTGCAATATGAACATTATCAACATTAACCAAAATATTATGCAGGACTTTTTTAACATGGTGCTGATTGCTGATATGAGCAAGGCCAATGTTACTCTTAAAGAGGCAAAGGATAAATTTACTGCTCTTGGTGAAGAGATTGGCGTAGAAATACGCCTGCAGAGCGAAGAGATTTTTACTGCTATGCACCGCATTTAGGAGGCTGCCATGTTATTCAATACTAATGATATTTTAGAAACAACTCAGATGATTACCCAAAATAAGCTGGACGTGCGTACCATCACCATGGGTATTAGTCTGAGAGACTGCGGTCATCCTGATATTAACGTAACTGCACAAAAGATTTACGATAAAATTTGCACTAAGGCCGAGAATTTGGTCAAGACCGGTGAGGATATTGAGGTTGAACTGGGTGTGCCCATCATCAATAAGCGTATTTCTGTTACTCCTATTTCCATGGTTGGTGAAAGCTGTGACAGTAACGATTACGTGCCCTTGGCTAAGGCTCTTGATAAAGCGGGCAAGGCTGTTGGTGTTAACTTTATTGGCGGTTTTTCCGCACTGGTGGACAAGGGCTATACTAAGGGCGACCGTAATTTGATTGCTTCTATTCCCGAGGCACTTGCTACTACTGATATTGTGTGCTCTTCCGTTAGCGTTGGCTCTACCAAATGCGGTATTAATATGGACGCTGTAAAGGAAATGGGCGAGATTGTGAAGAAAACAGCTGCCCTGACTGCGGCCAACGATGCTTTAGGCTGCGCCAAGCTGGTTATCTTTTGCAATGCTGTTCCGGACACCCCATTTATGGCAGGTGCCTTCCATGGCGTAACCGAGCCTGAAAGCGTTATCAACGTGGGTGTCAGTGGTCCTGGCGTTGTTAAGAATGCTTTGGAGCAGGTTCGTGATGGCGATATTGGCATGGTTGCGGAAACCATTAAGCGTACTGCTTTCAAAATTACCCGTGTAGGTCAGCTGGTTGCACAGGAGGCTGCACGTCGTTTAAATACTCAATTTGGCATTATTGATCTGTCCTTGGCTCCTACTCCTGCTATTGGTGACTCTGTTGCTCACATTTTGGAGGAGATTGGCCTGGAGTGCTGCGGCGGTCCTGGTACTACTGCAACCTTGGCTATGCTTAATGATGCTGTTAAAAAGGGCGGCTTGATGGCTTCCAGCTATGTTGGCGGCTTAAGCGGTGCCTTTATTCCTGTCAGCGAGGACGCAGGCATGATTCATGCTGTGGAGCGTGGCTGTCTGACCTTGGAAAAGCTGGAGGCTATGACCTGTGTATGCTCCGTTGGTCTGGATATGATTGCTATTCCTGGCGATACTACTGCTTCTACCATTTCTGCAATTATTGCTGATGAAGCTGCTATTGGTATGATTAACAATAAAACCACTGCTGTACGTGTAATTCCTGTTCCTGGTAAGGGTGTGGGTGACACTGTGGAGTTTGGTGGACTTTTAGGCTATGCTCCAATTATTGCTGTTAACCAATTCAAGGCTGATAAATTTATTTCTCGTGGCGGTCGTATTCCCGCCCCTGTAAGGAGCTTGACCAACTGATGATGCGTAAGGCAAAGCGTGAAGCTATTTTAAGTAAATTAGAAGCAACCTATAAGGATACAAAAACAGCTCTCAATTATAATTCTCCCTTTGAGCTGCTGGTGGCGGTTATTCTTTCTGCTCAATGCACAGATGAAAGAGTAAATGTTATTACAGCTCGTATGTTCCCTCGTTTGAATACGCCTGAAAAAATGGGTGCACTCACTCTTGAGGAGATGGAGAACGAGATTCGTGACTGTGGCTTGTACCACGCCAAAGCTAAAAATCTTTTAGGAACCTGTAAGATGCTAGTAGAAAAGTTTAACAGCACCGTTCCTGACAAGATTGAAACCTTGATGGAGCTGCCTGGTGTTGGCCAAAAGACTGCCAATGTGGTGGCTAGCATAATTTATAACGTGCCTGCTATTGCGGTAGATACTCATGTTTTTCGCGTGTCCCATCGCTTAGGCATGGCTAAGGGTGCAGACCCATTGGCGACGGAAAAGGAGCTGCAAAAAATTATTCCTATGGAAAAATGGAGCGATGCTCACCATTGGTTTATCTGGCATGGCCGTAAAATATGCAAGGCCCGCAAGCCTTTGTGCAAGGAGTGCGTGCTGGTAGAGGAATGTCCCTTTAAGGAAAAGAATTTGTAAGTCAATATTGTAGTGTTTTGGCAGCAGCTCTGGAGATGCAGGGCTGCTGTTTTTATATGCAATTCTTGCTTGATGATAGTGTAAGAAAATAATAGACAAAGTTATAATAAAGTAGTAAACTTATGCTGTAAAATAATTAGGTGGTGAAGCGTTTCCTTTCTTTGTGTATTTAGAGGATAGGTGATTTGCTTAGGAAGCTGTTTTCTTTTGATTATTTTACTGTTAGTTGGTGCTTTTTATGATTAAAGGATGAACACTGCTTGTTCAAGGAGTAAGTGCAGTTTCTGGCTTAAGGAAACGGTTCTTGCTTTAAGCATATATTATGAAAAAGAGGTCAGATTATGAAAATTTTTATGGACACGGCTAACGTGGATGAAATTGCAGAATTTGTAGATTGGGGCGTGGTGTATGGTGTAACAACTAATCCTAGCCTTATTGCTAAAAGTGGACGCACTCAGGCAGAGGTAATTCCGGAGATTGCTAAGCTGGTAACTGGGCCTGTAAGTGCGGAGGTTATCAGTACAAAGTGCGACGGTATGGTTGCTGAAGCTCGCAAGCTGGTCAAAATTGCTGATAATATTGTAGTTAAAATTCCTTGCATTGCAGAAGGTCTAGAGGCGGTAAAAATTTTAAGTGCTGAGGGCATCAAAACTAATGTTACTTTGGTCTTTAGCATGAGTCAGGCACTGTTGGCTGCTCGTGCAGGCGCTACCTATGTTAGTCCCTTTGTAGGTCGTTTGGATGATATTGGCGAGGATGGCGTACAGCTTGTAGAAAATATTGTTAAAGTCTTTAAGCTTTATGGTATTGAAACTCAGGTTATTGCTGCCAGCATCCGCAATTTAGAGCATGTGGATAAGGTTATGCTTACAGGCTGCCAAATTGCTACTATTCCCACTAAGGTGCTCAGCCAAATGATTAAACACCAGCTGACGGATAAAGGTCTTGCACAATTTATGGCGGACTACGAAAACAGTAAAAAATAATTTTTGACTTTCGTATGAATCAATAAAAATAACAGTAGTTCTTCGCTGATTATTTACGGTGAAGCACTATTGTTATTTTTTTGGGAAGTATAGCTAATATATTAGCCAATAGCGGTGCTTTATGGGCAAAGTAGCTAATATATTAACTATATATCCTTTGGTAATGGCAAGCATTGTTGTAAATAATAAAACTAAGGCTTTAGTATTAGTGCTTTAGTCATCAATAACAAAATGTGGCTTTAGTATTAGTGCTTCGGCTATAAATAATAAAAGCACAGCCATCGAGCTGTGCTTTTTGCTTACTGTACTGATTTTAAAATTGTTAGCTTACGCCTTGCCTGTAAAGAGCAGGCTGAGCCATTTGCTGCGTTTAAAGAGTTTAGTAAGCAGCATACTCATAGCGAGGGAAAAGACTACCAATAATATATAGGACAGGCTAACCTTTTTGACGGTCATTACAATGCCAAATTTATTGTAGAAGCTGCTCATCCAGTCCAAAATCAGAGGATGAACAAAATAAATAAGCATGGAGTTGGCGGATAGCATAGTTATACCGCCAAGAATCTTGCTCCATAAGCCGCCTGCTGCAGCCTTTTCCTCCAGCTTATCAAGTGCCAGGCAAAAGAAAAGAATGGAGGTAATGGTGTAGAGCAGACCCTGAGAACTGAGCTGATGATAGGTGTTGGCCAAATCCAGCAGACTGTAGCCCTTGTAGGTGTGAGCTTCGTAGCAGCTGCCTACGTCATATATAATAGAAGCAATGTAAAGGATGAATATCAAAATACTGTTTTTGCGTAGAATTGTTTGGAAACGCTCCCAGTGCAGTGCTGCCAAGCAGCCACCCATAAAGATAAGCAGGTAGTGGAGTGGAAGATAGTTAAGACGATAGATGAAAAGGTTTTTAGCAAGAGCGTTCCAATTGCTAACGTCAATACCAGGGTGAGTTGTCCAATAGTTAAAGGCCAGCTGAAAGCAAAAGAGCAGTGCCAGTCCAAGCTCAATACTATTTTTGTTAATGATTTGCAGCAGTCTGCGCCATATTGGATAGGTGCCATAGAACCACAGCAGGATGACCATAAAGTATAAATGGTAGCAGCCAAGGCCAAAGAAGAGAACGAAGGCTAGGTGCAGCGGGTTCCAGCTGATGTAGCCAGGTGGCAGAATAATCCAAAAATAAAACAGATAGAAGAGTGACCAGGATAAATAGGGAAGTCCTGCACCACGCAGACGCTTTTTCATAAAATCAACATAAGAGAAGTTGCCTTTGCCACTTAGTAGTGCTTTATCAGTGCAGGCTAAGCCATAGCCAGAGATAAAGAAGAAGGCAGGCACGCTGTAGCGTGACAGGATTTCTAAAACAACATAGAGTGTAAAGCTGCCAGGAGCTAAGGCCAAGGAACCAATATGGATGGCGATAACGCCTAGCATACAGATGCCACGAAGATTATCAATAATTGTGTTACGCATATAATACCTTTCTACATTTAATGATGTGCTTTAAAATTTCCGAACGAAGAGAATAGTAGGACGGATATTTCTTCGGAATTATAAATTGTGAAAAAGAACAAAGCTGCTAAGCTTATATTATCATTAGGCTATGGAAATGCTTTTAGTCATAGTCCATAGAAACATAAAATCATTATACTATAGACATCAATAAAAATGAAGAGAAAAGCATGTGAAGATAGCTTGCTAGCTTTTTTATTCTACAAGCTAATTTTCTAAAAAAAATCTGCAAAATTTACAAGAAAAATTTGACGTATGGAAAAGCTAGGTGTAAAATATAAATGTATAAACTTGTACCTTTAAATTAGTCCCGTGAGACTGCAAGGTAGCGATTGTTTGACTAGCAATGGCCTTCTTGTACCCTCATGGGCGTAAGAAGGCTTTTTTTGTGTAAAAACACCCCTGAGAGCCGAACGTTTTCGCAAAAGGTGCAAAAATCATTAGGGAATTATATCCCGCTGTTATTCCACATTTTTTACAATATAAATCTAGGAGGTAAGGTTAATGGCTAAAGCAAATGTATCTCTCAGCGGTAGAGATATACTGGATCTGGAAAGCCTTAGCGTTGAAGAAATCGAACTGGTTTTAAAAACAGCTGAGGAAATGAAGAAGATTATGAAGAGGGATATTAAAAAGGTGCCCTCTCTGCGTGGTAAATCCATTATCAACTTATTCTATGAGCCTAGCACTCGTACTCGTACTTCCTTCGAGCTGGCTGGCAAATATCTGGGTGCTGACGTTGTAAATATTACAACCGGTAACTCCAGCGTAGTAAAAGGCGAATGCCTCCGTGATACTATCCTGACTGTTCAATCCATGGCTTGCGACGCTATTGTTATGCGTCATCCTATTGAAGGTGCTGCTGCCTATGCTGCTAACGTTGCTGATCCTGTAATCATCAACGCAGGCGATGGTGCGCATGCTCATCCGTCCCAAGGCTTACTTGATATGTTCACCCTGCGTGAGCAAGGCAAGGACCTGAAGGGCAAGAAAATGGTAATCCTAGGCGACGTGCTGTACAGCCGTGTAGCTCGTACCAATATTGCTGTTTGGAATAAATTTGGCGCTGACGTTCACGTTTGCGGTCCGATGACTTTACTGCCCCATGATATTGAATCCTTGGGCGTAACCGTTCACAAACGTATTGAAGAAGCTGTTGAAGGTGCTGACGTAATCGACGTACTGCGTATTCAGCTAGAACGTCAAAAGAAAGGCCTGTTCCCCACTACTCGTGAATATGCTCGCATTTTCGGCCTGAACGAAAATCGCCTGAAGCTTGCTAAACCGGACGTAACCGTTCTCCATCCCGGTCCTATGAACCGTGGCCTGGAAATCTCCTGGGAGGTTGGTTACTGCGACAACGCTGCTATCCGTACCGAGGTTCAAAACGGCGTAGCAGTTCGTATGGCACTCTTATTCTTGACTTTAACAGGAGGTAAGCACATTGAAAACGTTGATTAAAAATGGTAGGGTAGTTGACCCGAGCCAAGGCTTAGACGCTGTAATGGACGTCCTGGTTGAGGACGGTAAAATAAAGGCAGTTGCTGCGAACATCGCTGAAGCTGCTGATGAAGTATTTGACGCTACCGGTCTGGTAGTAACCCCTGGTCTGATTGACGTGCATACCCATATGCGCGAGCCTGGCCTGGAAGCAAAAGAAGATATTATTTCCGGTACTATGGCTGCTGCTGCTGGCGGTGTAACCACCGTTGCCTGCATGCCTAACACCAAGCCTGTAATTGATAGCTCCATCGTTATCTCTGGTATTAAAGAGCGTGCTAAGGAAGAATCCTATGCTCACGTAGAGGTTATCGGTGCTATCAGTAAAGGTGAAAACGGCGAAGAGCTGGCTGAAATGGGCGATATGGCACAAAAGGGTGCTATGGGCTTCTCTGATGACGGCCACTATGTAAAAAGCTCCCGTCTGTTTATGCTGGCAGCTAAATACATCACTGCCTTTGACAAACCCTTAATCTGCCATGCAATCGATCCTGAGCTGGCTGCTGAAGGTTATATGCATGAAGGCGTTGTTTCCGCACGCATCGGCGTACCTGGTATCCCCGCTATTTCTGAGGATATTGCTGTAGCTCGTGACTGCATCATTGCTGAATACACCGGCGCTCATGTACATATTGCTCACGTAGCATCTAAGGGCGCTATCGATATCATTCGTCAAGCTAAGAAAAAAGGCGTAAACGTAACCAGTGAGGTTACTGTTCACCATCTGACCTTGACTGACGAAGCATGTGCAAACTATGATTCCTCTGCTCGTGTAAGCCCGCCGCTGCGCAGCATGGACCATGTTGAGGCTATGCGTGCTGCAGTTCTGGATGGCACTGTAGACTGCATCGTTACCGACCATGCTCCTCATGCACATGAAGAAAAAGACGTTGAGTTCCGCTATGCTCCCAATGGCTTCTGCGGTTTGGAAACCAGCCTGGGCGTAATGCTGACCGACCTGTATCATACCAATATTTTTGACTTGAAGACCATTATCAGCAAAATGAGCTGCGAGCCTGCTAAGCTGTTCAAGCTAGAGGACCGTGGTACCCTGAAAGAGGGCGCAACCGCTGATATTACTATTATGGACTTAAATAAAGAATGGACTGTTGATAGCTCCAAATTCTATACCCGCGGCAAGTTCACTCCTTACAATGGCAAAGAATGCAAGGGTAAGGCTGTAGCAACTATGTTCGAAGGCAAATTTGTTATGAGAGATGGTGTAGTATGCACAAAGAATTAAGAAAAGGCAAATTAGTTTTAGCAGACGGCAGTGTTTTTGAAGGCACCCTGTATGGCGGTAAACGCAATGCTGTTGGTGAAGTTGTTTTCACCACTGGCATGTGCGGTTATCAGGAAACTCTGACCGATCCTTCCTTCTGCGGCCAAATCGTAGTAATGACCTATCCTCTGATTGGTAACTATGGCTGCAATGATATGTTTAATCAAAACCGACGCTCCTACTTCCAAGGTATGGTTGTAGGTGAGCTGTGCGATTATCCTGTAAACTGGCGCTGTGAAGAAACCTTGGAGCAATTCCTGGAGCGTCAGGATGTGCCTGTAATTGCAGGTATTGATACTCGCGCTATTACTCGTAAAATTCGCAACAACGGTGTTCTGAAGGGTGTAATTGTTCCTGCTGAAATGCCTGAGGAAGAAGTTCAGGCGCTTTTGAACAGCCCTGACCAACACAACCAGATTGAGGAAGTAACTACTCCCAAAGTTTACGCTTTGGGCTCTGGCAAATATCATGTAGCTGTACTGGACTTCGGTATTAAGAAAAGCATCATTGATTACCTGCTGTTCTTTGACTGCCGACTGACCGTATTCCCTGCTACTGCAACTGCAGAAGAGGTTATGGCCTGCAAGCCCGATGGTATTTTCCTGTCCAATGGCCCTGGCGACCCAAAGGATTTCCCATCTGCTATTGATAATATCCGCAAGGTAATGGGTCATTGCCCCATGTTTGCAATCTGCATGGGTCATCAGCTGCTGGCTCTCGCTAATGGCCTGGACACCTACAAGATGAAATTTGGTCATCGTGGTGTAAATCAGCCTGTTAAGGATCTGCACACTGGAAGTATTTCTATTAGTGCTCAAAACCATGGCTATGCTGTAGATGAAAAATCCATGGAGGGCAAGCCTGTTCGTGTTACCCATGTTTCTATGAATGATGGAACTATTGAAGGCTTGGAGTATCTGACACATCCGTCCTTCTCCGTACAATACCATCCTGAGGCTAATCCCGGACCTGGTAAACATGAATATCTCTTTAAGCATTTTATTGATTTGATGGAGGGGCGTTAATATGCCGAAACTTACTGATATAAAAAAGGTTCTCGTAATTGGTTCCGGCCCTATTATTATCGGTCAGGCTGCTGAATTCGACTATGCTGGTACTCAAGCTTGTCGTGCATTGAAGGAAGAAGGCCTGGAGGTTGTGTTGGTTAACTCTAACCCTGCAACCATTATGACCGACGTACATATTGCGGACCGCGTTTATGTTGAGCCTATCAACATTGAATTCTTAGAAACTATCATCAAACGTGAACGTCCTGATTCTTTGCTGGCAACCCTGGGCGGACAAATGGGTCTGAACATGGCTATGGAGCTGGATAAGAGGGGCATTCTGAAAGAATACAACGTACGTCTTCTGGGCACCCAAATCTCCGCTATTAAACGTGGCGAAGACCGTGAGCTGTTTAAGGAGACTATGGAAAAAATCAACCAACCTATTCCTGAAAGCATCATTGTTGAGACTATCGAGGCTGCAGTTGATTTCGGTCGCGAAATCGGCTATCCTCTGATTGTTCGTCCGGCTTATACTCTGGGCGGCACTGGCGGCGGCATTGCTGAGGATGAAGAAACTTTGTACGATATTGTACAAAAGGGCCTTGGCTACAGCCCCATCGGTCAATGTCTGATTGAACGCAGCATTGCTGGCTGG
The DNA here is from genome assembly GCA_900552855.1 of uncultured Phascolarctobacterium sp. Taxonomy (GTDB): domain Bacteria; phylum Bacillota; class Negativicutes; order Acidaminococcales; family Acidaminococcaceae; genus Phascolarctobacterium_A. Next base: position 11,894 of record USBG01000012.1, read on the forward strand.
AAGGAAATCGAATTCGAGGTTATTCGCGACGCTGCTGATAACTGCATCACCGTTTGCTCTATGGAAAACGTGGACCCTGTAGGCGTACATACCGGTGACTCCATCGTTGTTGCTCCTGCTCAAACCTTGAATGATAAAGAGTGTCAATTGCTCCGTCAGGCTTCCATCGACATCGTTCGTGAGCTGGGCGTAGTAGGTGGCTGTAATGTACAGCTGGCTCTTGATCCCTATTCTGAAAACTACTATGTAATCGAAGTTAACCCCCGTGTAAGCCGCAGCTCTGCTTTAGCATCTAAAGCAACTGGCTATCCTATCGCAAAGGTTACCTCCAAGATTGCTGTTGGTTATAACCTGGATGAAATTGAAAACGCTGTAACCAAAACCACCAAGGCGTGCTTTGAGCCTACCATTGACTACATCGTTCTGAAATTCCCTCGTTGGCCCTTCGATAAATTTGTAACTGCTGACCGTACTCTGGGCACTCAAATGAAGGCTACCGGTGAAGTAATGGCTATTGAACGTAGCTTTGAAGCATCTCTGCTGAAGGCAATTCGTTCCTTGGAAATTGGCCTGACTCATCTGGAAATTCCCGAACTGAAGGCTTTGAGTGACGAAGAAATTAAAGAACGCCTGCATCGTATTGATGACGAGCGTATCTTTGTAGTAGCAGAGGCACTGCGTCGAGATGTTGCCATTGAAGAAATCTATGACGTAACCAAGATTAACCAATGGTTCCTGTACAAGATTAACAACATCGTTAAGATGGAGCGTGCTCTTAAAACTCACGAGCTCACCCCGAGCCTGCTGCGTAAGGCTAAACAAAAAGGCTTTGCAGACTGCGTAATTGGCGAGCTGGTTGGTAAGGCTGAAATGGAAATCCGCGACCTGCGTAAGGCTAACGGCATTCTGCCTACCTACAAAATGGTAGATACCTGTGCTGCTGAATTTGAAGCTGCTACTCCGTACTACTACTCCTGCTATGCAACCGAGGATGAGGTTGTAGTTAGCGACAAGAAGAAGGTTGTAGTTTTAGGCTCCGGTCCTATCCGCATCGGTCAGGGCGTAGAATTTGACTACTGCTCCGTACACTGCGTATGGTCCCTGCGTGAGATGGGCTATGAAACCATCATCATCAACAACAATCCTGAAACCGTATCCACCGACTTCGATATTTCTGACAAACTGTACTTTGAGCCTCTGACTGTAGAGGATGTACTCAACGTAATTGATAAAGAACAGCCTGAAGGCGTAATCGTACAATTTGGCGGCCAAACCGCTATCAATCTGGCTGGTCCCTTAAATGCTCTTGGCGTTAAGGTTCTGGGCTCCAGCGTAGACAGCATTGACCGTGCAGAGGACCGCGAGCGCTTTGAACAGCTGCTGACTGACTGCGATATTCCTCGTCCGAAAGGACATACCGTATTTGACACCGATGGTGCTTTGAATGCTGCTCATGATGTTGGTTACCCGGTAATGGTTCGTCCTTCCTACGTACTGGGCGGCCGTGCAATGGAAATCGTATATAACGACGAAGAGCTGAAGCACTATATGTCCAGCGCTGTTAAGGCTTCTAAAGAGCATCCTGTTCTGGTTGACCACTATCTGCAGGGCACTGAGGTTGAGGTTGACGCTATCTGCGATGGCACAAACGTACTGATTCCTGGTATTATGGAACACGTTGAAAGAGCTGGCGTTCACTCCGGTGACTCCATTGCAGTATATCCGCCGCGCAACCTGCCTGAAAGAGTAATCGAAACCATTATTGATTACACCAATAAAATGGCTCTGGGCCTGGAAGTTAAGGGCATGATCAACATTCAATACATTGTTCGTGATGAGCAGGTATATGTAATCGAGGTTAACCCCCGTTCCTCCAGAACCGTACCGTTCCTGAGCAAGGTAACTGGCGTTCCTATGGTTAATGTAGCAACTAAATGTGCAATGGGTGTAAGCCTGATTGAACAAGGCTATGAGCCTGGTCTGCGTCTGTTCCCTGACTACTATGCAGTAAAAGCTCCTGTATTCTCCTTCAACAAGATGAGCAACGTTGATATCACCTTAGGACCTGAAATGAAATCCACTGGTGAGGTTATGGCTTGCGATTACCAATACAGCCGTGCACTGTACAAGGCTTGCATCGCTTCCGGTATCCAAGTTCCTAACGAAGGCTCCATCCTGATGACTGTTGCAGACCTTGATAAGCAAGAGGCTGTTGCTCTGGCAAAAGGCTTTGAGGATCTGGGCTATATTGTAACTGCAACCTCTGGTACTGCTAAGTACCTGATTGAAAACGGCGTAAATGTTCGTGTTGCAACTAAGGTTAGCGAAGGCTCTCCCAATATTCTGGACGACATTAAAGCTGGCCGCATCAACATGGTTATTAACACCAGCAATCACGGCCGTGATGCTGAGCGTGATGGCTTTAAAATCCGTCGCTCCACTGTTGAACATGCAATTGCCTGCCTGACCTCTATGGATACTGCACGTGAGCTGCAACGCGTACTGAACGCTATGCGTCGTCGTCGTGTAGGTCGTGTAATTGCTTTACAAGACTTAGCCTTGGAGGACTAATTATGTCTAAGACTATCGAAAATGCTAGAGTAATAGGCCAGCGTGTGCTGAATTGCTCTACCAAGCTTATAGATGTTTACGCTCCTGAAATTGCTAATCAGGCTGTTCCTGGCCAGTTTGTCAATGTTCAGGTTTGCAAGAACACTGCTCCGCTGCTGCGCCGTCCCTTCGGTGTAGCCGGAGTTAATAAGGAGCAGGGAACCTTCACCATGATTTATCGTATCATTGGTGAAGCAACCCATATCTTGGCTGATGTATGCACTGGTGATATTTTGAGCATCGTAGGACCCTTGGGACGTGGTTTTGACATGTCCGCTAAAAAGCCCCTGCTGGTTGGTGGTGGCTTAGGCTTGGCTCCGCTGATGTTTTTAGCAGAAGGCTTTGGCGAATCCGACATCCTGATGGGTGGTCGTACTGAAAGCGAGCTGTTCTGGACTGATTTGTATGCCGGACTTTGTCCCCATGTTTATCTGACTACAGATGATGGCAGTGCAGGAGCTAAAGGTACTGTAATGGCTTTATTGCCTGAGCTGCTGAAAAATGGTGGCTATGACTGCGTATACGTATGTGGTCCTGTTCCCATGATGCGTGCTGTAGCAAACGCATGTCTGGAATCTGGCGTAAAATGCCAGGTTTCCTTAGAAAAATATATGGCCTGCGGTCTTGGTGCCTGCCTGTCCTGTGCCTGTGAAGGCATTGGCAAGCGCATTAAGGTTTGCAAGGACGGCCCTGTATTCTGGGCTGAGGAGGTGGGAGAATGGTAAAATCCCTGTATGAAGGTCGTTTGGCAGTTGATATTGCCGGCCTGAAAATGCAAACTCCCGTAACCACCGGCTCTGGTACCTTTGGCTTTGGCTTAGAATTTACAGATTTCCTTGACCTGGAGAAGGTAGGCGCTGTTACCGTTAAAGGTACCAGCCTGCTGCCTGCTGCTGGCAATAAAGGTCAGCGTGCAGTAGAAACTCCTTCCGGTATGCTGAACTGCATTGGTCTGGAAAATCCTGGCTGTGACTACTTCTTAGAGCATACTCTGCCCGAGCTGCGTAAATATGACGTTCCTGTTATCGTTAATATTTATGGTCACTCTCCTGAGGAGTATGGTGAAGTAGCTAAAAAGCTGGATGTAGACGGTGTAGATGCTGTGGAAATCAATATTTCCTGCCCTAACGTTAAGGAAGGCGGTATCGTTTTTGGTACCTGTCCTGAAGCAGCTGCAGAGGTTGTGCGCAACGTAAAGGCCAACACCTCTAAAATGGTTATTACTAAGCTGTCTCCTAACGTAACTGACATTGTTTCTATGGCTAAGGCTGTAGAGGCAGCAGGAACTGATGCTATTTCCATGATTAATACTCTGCTGGGTATTAAGCTGGATATTGAACGTCAGCGTCCTGTTTTGGGCAATGTTACCGGCGGTCTCAGCGGCCCGGCGGTACGTCCCGTAGCTGTACGCCTTGTTTATCAGGTGGCACAGGCTGTTAATGTTCCCATTATCGGACAAGGCGGTATTATGTGCGCAGAAGATGCAATTGAGTTCATGCTGGCAGGTGCAAGTGCAATTGCTGTAGGCACTGCAAACTTCATTCATCCTGACATTGCCGAAACCATTGCTCACGGTATGCTTGAGTATATGGATAGACACAATGTTAAGAACATTAATGAGATTGTAGGTTTGGCGCTGCCTAATGGAAAAGATTCCATGCCTCTGTTTAAAAACGCGTGATAAGCACCGTTATACTTCGTCATAGCTTGTGAACTTGCTTGACGTACAATTAGTACGCCATCGCTGCGTTCACTGCACTATTCCTCGTCTTCCGGCACTTCTGACGCGTTTTAGGTTTAGCGAAGATAAGCACCGTTATACTTAACATTTAAAAATTCATGAAACTAAGATGGACTATAGGCGCTGCAGAGCGCCTGTGGTTCGTTTGAGGAGAGCATTTATGAAACATGATGATAGATTAATAGTAGCTCTGGATTTCCCTACCTTTGAGCAGGCTAAGGCTTGTGTTTTGGAGCTGGGCGATTCTGTTAGCTATTACAAAGTAGGTATGGAGCTGTATTATGCAGTAGGCAGCGAAATTATCCGTTTCCTGAAGGATAATGGCAAGCATGTTTTTCTGGATTTGAAGCTCCAAGATATTCCTAATACTGTTGCTCATGCACTGACTGTTCTTAGCGATTTAGGTGCAGACATGATGAATGTGCATGCAGTTGGTGGTAAAAAGATGATGGCTGAGGCTGTTAAGGCAGTTCGCGAAGCTGCTGAAAAGGCTGGTCGTCCTGCTCCTAAGTTGATTGCAGTAACCATTCTGACCAGCATGGACGACGAGCAATTTGCTGACCTTAACTACAAAAACACCATTGCTGAGCAGGTTATTGCTCTGGCTAAGCTTGCTAAAGAAGCTGGTATGGATGGCGTTGTCGCTTCTCCTAGAGAGGCTGCTGGTATCCGTGAAGCATGTGGCGAGGATTTCCTGATTGTTACTCCTGGTGTACGTCCGGCTGGTGCATCCTTAGATGACCAAAGTCGTGTTGCTACTCCGGCAGGCGCTTTTAAGAATGGCTCTAGCCATATCGTAGTTGGTCGTCCTATTACTAAGGCTGAAGACCGTCAGGCCGCAGCCTTGGCAATTGTTGAAGAAATCAGCGAAGTACATTGATTAGCTGAAAAACATAAAATTTTATTTGATGATTAAGGAGTGTAGGTAAATGGCAGTTTTAGAAGAAAAAGATGTTATGAAAATGCTGGAAGAAACCGAAGCAGTTCTTCATGGTCACTTTTTGCTGACTAGCGGTCTGCATAGCCCCATGTATGTTGAAAAATTCAACGTACTGCAACATCCGAAATATACCGAGCGTCTGTGCCAAGAAATCGCTCGTCGTTATGAAAACGACAATGTTGAGCTGGTTGTTGGTCCTATGACCGGCGGCATCCTGCTGGCTCATGAGGTTGGTAAGGCTTTAGGCACTCGTGCTATCTTTACCGAGCGTGAGAATGGCAAAATGACTCTGCGTCGTGGCTTCCAAATTCCTGCAGGTACCCGTGTATTGGTAGTTGAAGATATCGTTACCACCGGTGGCAGCGTTAAAGAGGTTATGGAAGTTGTTAAGGAATGTGGCGGCGAGCTGGTTGGCGTAGGCCTGCTGGTTGACCGTAGCGGTGGCAAGGTTGACTTCGGCGTTCGCACCGAGGCTTTACTGCACCTGACCGTAGAAACCTACGATCCTGCTACCTGCCCTCTGTGCGCATCTGGTAAAGAATTTACCAAACGCGGCAGAACCGGTAAATAATTTAAAATTGTGATTTTAGCGGCAGCTAGTACATTTGTACTGGCTGCTGTTTTTTATTTTACGAAAATTTAACAGTTTGTTAGGTGGTTTTGGTATATGATATATGTTAGGTATGTTTAAATTTATATAGCTAAAATTATTAGCAGTATATATTATGATTAAAGCCGTAATATCAAAGGAAAAGTTATTTTGCCGTTAATTTTAGGTAAAAAACAATCTTATTATTTAATCATCATGGCTATTTTTGATAAAATTTTTTGCTATAAATAATTGCAAAGTTGTTGCTTAGAGGTGTTGAAGATGATTATTTGTGTTGAGGATGAGCAAAATATTTGTGAGCTGGAGGTTTATACTCTAGAGTCTGTTGGCTTTGAAGCTATGGGCGTTGGCTGTGGCAAGGAGCTGTATACCGAGCTGGAGCGTATGGCGGAGCATGGCAATTTACCAGAGCTGATTTTACTTGATATTATGCTTCCTGATGAGGATGGCTTAAGTATTTTACGACAGCTGCGTTCTGATGTGCGTTTTGCTGGCATTCCTATTATCATGGCTACAGCAAAGGGTGCAGAATTTGATAAGGTCAAGGGATTAGACGGTGGTGCTGATGATTACATTGTTAAACCCTTTGGTATGTTAGAGCTTGTAGCTCGAATCAGAGCTGTAATTCGTCGCTGTGGCAAACACGTAGAGACTGATACTAACGATCTTATTACTGTAGGTAATGTAGAGATTGATTCTACAAAGCATGTGGTAAAGGTTGATGGAGAAGAGGTTGTGTTAACCTTAAAGGAGTTTGAGCTTTTGAAAAAGCTGGCTTTGCATCCTGGGATTGTCTTTACTAGAGATAAGCTGCTCAATGATATTTGGGGCTACGAATTTTATGGCGAAACCCGCACCATTGATGTGCATATCCGAACTCTGCGCCAAAAGCTAGGAGCTGCAGGTGAGATGGTAGAAACCATTCGTGGTGTAGGCTATCGTTGGACTGGAAAATAAAGTATAAATTATTATAGTATGTTGTTAGGCTACATTAGGGAGTTATTAAACATACTAGATATTTCCAAAAGCAGCAGGATTTTAATATCTAAAAATACTGGTGCATATATGATTAGGTAAAATGTATGAGAAGAAAATTATTTTATAGCTTATTTTTATTGACGGTGACAGCTGTATCATTAACCATATGCCTATTGCTTTTTATAAGCTATCGTCAGGTTACAAATGAAAATACACGTAGCTTGCGCAATATTGCCAGCGTGGTGCAAAATGCTTGCCGTAATCTTGATTATAATAATTTAGAGAAGCTGGATTTAAAGGACCGCCTTACAATTATGGCTCCTGATGGCACAGTGCTTTATGATAATTATATTGATGTTGGCAAGCTGGATAACCATCTTCAGAGAGAGGAAATACAGCAGGCTCTTAGTAGTGGCGAAGGTATTGCCTCTAGACGCTCAGATACCTTGAGTAAGGAGGTTATTTATTATGCAGTGTCCTTACCGCAGGGTAATGTTATGCGCTTGGCACGCGCTAATGATACTGTATTTCAGCAGTTTAAGGGTATAGTGCACTATTGTGTTATTATTTTTCTCTTTGTTACTGCAAGTGCTTTTTTGGCAGCACGTTATTTAACTAGTAGGGTTATCATACCCTATAAGCGTAAAAAGCAAGAGCTTAAGACCATTACCAACAATATGGATGAAGGCTTGGTGGTTCTTGATAATAATCGTGAAATTCTTTCCATAAATAAAAGTGCAATTCGTTTCTTTAGTGGCAGCAAGGAAGATTATGTTGGCCAAAGCATTGATGCTTTACCCTTTGCTAAAGAGCTTGAACCGCTTCTGCAGATGCTGACTACCAATGAAAAAGGCGCTTTAACCTTGGATAAGGGCAGCAGCACCTATCAGATTAATGGCAGCTGCACAGGTGAGCAGGGCTTAGTTTTGCTGATTATGGATGTTACAGAGAAAACTGCCTCTGAAAAGCTGCGCAGAGAGTTTTCGGCTAACGTGTCCCACGAGCTGAAAACACCGCTACAGTCCATTCTTGGTTATTCTGAAATCATGATTAATGGTATGGTTAAAGAGGCTGATAGGCCACGTTTCTTACAGAAAATCTATGGTGAAGCAAAAAATCTTCTGCAAATGATTGATGACATTATCAGACTATCCAGACTTGATGAGCAGCCAGCCGGTGCCATTGTATCCATGGATTTGCTTCCAGTGGTAGAGCGCGCCATTAAGCGTTTAGAGCCTAAGTCAGAACGTAATAATATTACTCTGACTCTAAAAACTACTTTAGAGTCTGTCCCTATGCAGGGTATTCCTCAATTATTAGAAGAAATTTTTGCTAATCTTATTGATAATGGTATCAAGTACAATAAACCCAATGGCGGTGTTTCTGTTTTTTTAGAGGCAAAGGGAAAAAATTGGGTAGTACGTGTTCAGGATACTGGTATTGGCATACCTACAGAAGAAAAGGAACGCATCTTTGAGCGTTTTTATAGAGTCGATAAAAGCCGTAATAAGGGCGTAGAAGGCACTGGACTGGGCCTTTCCATCGTTAAACATGGCATAATGCTCCATAAAGGTAAAATTGTTGTTAATAGCAGGCTGGGGGAGGGGACGGAGGTTGTGGTAAAGCTTCCCAGGGAAAATGCGTGATAAGCACCGTTATCCATCGTCACACCTCAAAGACTAGCTCAGCGTACGAAAAGTACGCTATCGCGTCGTCTTTTTCGTTGTTCCTTGTCTTCCGGTACTTCTGACGCATTTTACGTTTTGGTGATAAGCACCGTTATCCATCGTCACACCCTTAAACACATACAAATAATTAAGTGGATGCTTTTTGATAAAATCAGAGGCATCCATTTTTTTGTATATTTCTGACAATTTTTATTTGTGTAACTCTTGTAGCATTATAAATATGTAAACAGTGTATTTTAATAAAAATATTTACAAAATATTGACTAGATTTTATCTAATGCTATAATAATGTCAATTTATTTGGAAAGGTGTTGTTTATTTTGAGTAATTCATATACTGTTTATCTGCCTAATTATAGTGTTGGCGCTGATTGCTACAAGGAAATTCCTAATGTTGTTGCTAGATACGGTAAGAAGGCAGTGCTTATTGGTGGCAAAACTGCTTTAAGCAAGGCTCAGGATGAGATTATGGAAGCAGTACAGGATGCTTTAGAGATTACTGGTGTTATTTGGTATGGTGGCAATGCAACCTATGAAAATGTTGATATGCTGATGAATACTAAAGCTGTTCAGGATGCTGATATGGTGTTTGCTGTAGGCGGTGGCCGTGCTGTAGATACCTGCAAGACTATGGCTGCTAAAATGGGAAAGCCTATCTTTGCCTTTCCGACTATTGCCTCTAATTGTGCGGCCTGCACTGCTATCAGCGTAATGTATAAGCAGGATGGTAGCTTGGCTGACTATTTTTATCCGCCCCATTGCGCTGAGCATACCTTCATTAATACCCGTATAATTGCTGAAGCTCCTGAAAAGCTGCTTTGGGCAGGTATTGGTGATGCTTTGTCCAAGGAATATGAGGTGCTGCTTTCCTCTAGAGAAGAGAAGCTGACCCATACTCCGCTTCTGGGCAGATATCTTAGCTGTGCATGTACTTTACCTTTGTTGGAATATGGTAAACAGGCTTTGGCAGATTGTCATAACAAGGTTTCCTCTGAGGCAATTCAGGAGATTGCTCTTGATATTATTATTAGCACAGGTATTGTTTCTAATCTGACAGTTAGCGATAAATACTACTATAATTCTTCCCTAGCACACTGCTTCTATAACGCTTACACAGCATTGCCTCAGGCTGAACGTCATCTCCATGGTGAGGTTGTTTCCTTTGGTGTATTGGTGCTGTTGACCTGCGATGAGCAATTTGAGGAACGTGATAAGCTGGCTAAGTTCAGTAAGGAGCTAGGCTTGCCTGTAAGTCTTGCGGAAATGGAAATTACAGAGGCAGATTTGGATATTATTCTGGATCGTGCTCCTGCTATTAACGAATGGAAAAAGACACCCTATCCCATGACTAGAGAGAAATTCAAAAAAGCAATCTTAGATATGGATGCTTACGGTAAAGCAATGTAATAAGCAAGATAATAAACTGTGTAGCAAAACCCTGCAGAATTCGTTCTGTAGGGTTTTGTTATTTGCAAAATCAAAACATTAGTTTGCAAACTTTTT
>USBG01000013.1 GCA_900552855.1 uncultured Phascolarctobacterium sp.
CTGGAGTCAGTCCCTCAGACTTCTTTTTGTGAGCAAGTTCATTAATACGATTAATTAATACTTTATAATCCATTATATTCACTCCTTGTATAATATGCTCAGAGCAATAGCTCTGAAATTTTTTATTAGCAGCTTTAGCTTGTGCATTCGTAGGTATATAACTTATTTAACCCTAAAAATACCTGAAAAAACTGTTTATAGACCTTCTAAGCGTACTAGTTTGAGAAAGGCTTAATATATCTATTATATCACTTCTATTTATATGTTTACAAATAATCTTAGGAGTCTTTTTGCAGGAAAGATATATATTTTCTTAGTCAGCTGTTGGTGGGTAGAGGTATTATTTATGTAAAAAACTTTCTTAATACAGATATTTAAGCCTGTATTTATCTTAAAAATAGCAATATGAAACACATAGCTAAGGAAGCGTTTACATTGACTGATACTAGCATTTGTGTTATTATGAAGAAGGTTTTAATGAGAGAAATTCTTAGTATAAATAACTTGATTTTATATAATTCTTGCTGATATTTTGAGGTGAAATATTATGAGCTTTAAGAAAATAATCTGCTTGCTTTTAGGTGTATTTATGTTGGCCTTGGCAGGCTGTGGGGGTAATGAAAAAAAACAGGCTTCTGTGGAAAATGCCTATATGCAGCTGACTGATGCAGCAGGAAGACATGTGGTGATTGCTAAAAAACCAGAGCGTGTTGTTACCTTGACACCGTCCTATTTGAGCATGATTGATGCAGTAGGTGGCACTATTGTTGGTCGTGCAACATCTAGAGTTGGCGTTATTCCACCTTCTATGGAAAAGGTTCCGGAGGTTGGCTTTGTTTATAATATTAATATGGAGGCCCTAATTGGTTTGAAGCCTGATTTGGTTTTAGCTGGACGTAACCAACATGACAAGTTTACGCCTATTTTGGAGTCAAACAATATTAATGTTATCCAGTTTGATGCTAAAACTTATGAGGATGTAAAATCCACAGTTATGGTTTTGGGCAATGTTTATGGCACGCAGGACAAGGCTAAGGCTGAGTGCGAGCTGTTGGATAAAGAAATAAAGGCTATTACTGACAAGCTTCCCGCTGAAAAAAGTAAGAAAAAAATTGTTATTATGCATGCAACTGCCAGCAGCGTAACCGTTGAAGGTAAAAAGAGCATTGCAGGCTGTGTAAGTGATATTTTAGGCTTTGATAATGTGGCTGCAACTGCTTTAGGTGGCAAGTCTGAAAAGACTCCTTATAGCATGGAAAGCCTTGTTGGCCAAAATCCTGAAATCATTTTTATTACCTCTATGGGTAAGGCTGACGAAATTGAAAATCGTCTGCGTGCAGATTTCAAGAATAATCCTGCCTGGAATAGCTTGGAGGCTGTACAAAAGGGCAAGGTTTATGTGCTGCCAGAGCGTCTTTTCCTGATAAATCCCGGTTTGAATTATCCTGAAGCTGTAGAATATATGGCTAAGCAGGTATATCCGGAGGTTTTTAAAGATGGAAAATAAACAGTTGGATGCTTCTCAGGCGGTGGAGCAGTTTGGTATTTCCAGAACCGTGTGGCGTTTTGGTGTGCTATCCTTTTTTCTGATATTAGCTATTGTAGGTGCATTTTTGAGTCTTACTAAGGGTTCTAGCGTGATCAGCTTAAGTCAGATTGTAGATATTCTGATGAATCCTGGTAATGATCCACAAAGTCAGATTATTTGGAATATCCGTATGCCTCGTACCATAGTTGGTGCTTTAGTTGGTATTAATTTATCTTTGTCCGGTGCTATTTTGCAGGCAGTAATGCGTAATCCGTTGGCAGACCCACATATTATTGGTATTTCCTCCGGCGCTGGTCTTGCTGGCGTTGTGATTATGATTTTATTCCCTGCTTTAGAATACTTAATTACTCCTGTCGCCTTTGTTGGTGCTATGGTGGCTGCTATCTGCATCTATATTTTGGCTTGGAAGAATGGCATTAAGCCTGTGCGTATTATTTTAGCAGGTGTTGCTGTATCTGCATTTTTAAGTGCAGGTATTAGTGGCTTAATGATTTTTTATAGTGACCGTGTTCATGGTGCTTTGATGTGGATGGTTGGCGGTTTGGCTGCTAGAAGCTGGCCCCATGTAAGTATTATATTACCCTACGCTATTATTGGCTTGCTTTTAGCTTTGGCAGGCGCGGCATATCTTAATATTCTTCAGCTTGGCGATGAAATGGCTCGCGGGCTTGGTATTAACGTAGAGGTTACTCGTATTATTATGACCGCTATTGCAGCTCTGTTGGCGGCAAGTGCCGTCAGTGTTGTTGGTCTGTTAGGCTTTGTTGGCCTTGTTGTACCCCATGCTGCAAGGCTTTTAATAGGCAGTGATTACCGCTATCTATTGCCTGCTGCTGGTCTTTTAGGCATTGCTATTGTAACTTTAAGTGATACCTTTGCTAGAGTTATTTTTGCACCTATTGAGTTACCTGTTGGTATTATTATGGCCTTTTTGGGTGCACCCTTCTTTTTGTTCTTGTTAAGGAGGGAAATCTGATGACTGCAATTATTAAGGCGGAGCATGTTTCCGTTACTATCAATAAAAAAGAAATTATCCATGATATTAGCTTTGAAATACCAGAGGGAAAAATATCTGCTATTATTGGTCCTAATGGCTGCGGCAAAAGTACTACATTAAAGGCTGTTTCTCGTATTTTGCCCTGCACAGGTAGTATTACCTTTAAGGGCAAGGATGTACATGCTTTTAGCCATCGTGACTTTGCTCAGTGTTTAGCAATTTTGACTCAGTCACCCCAGGCCCCAACGGATTTGACCGTTAAGGACCTGGTAGAAATGGGACGCTTTCCTCATCGTGGTTTTTTAGGTCGTGGCAGCAAGGATGATCATATACACGTAGAATGGGCTTTAGAGCAGACTAATATGACCAATATGCAGCACCGCTTGCTGCACACATTGTCCGGTGGTGAACGCCAAAGAGCTTGGATTGCTATGGCGTTAGCACAACGTCCGCAGGTACTGCTTTTAGACGAGCCTACAACATATCTGGATATTTGCCATCAGCTGGAGGTTATGCAGCTTTTAGTAAAGCTTAATCGCGAACTTGGGTTGACCGTAGTTATGGTAATTCATGATTTGAACCATGCCATCCAATATGCTGACCATGTAACGGTTATTAAAGAAGGACATTTAGTAACAAGTGGCAGCCCTAAGGAAATTGTTACATCTGGCTTGCTACAGAATGTATTCCGTGTTAAGGCGGATGAATTTGCCTGCACCAATGGCTTGCGTGCCCTTGTGCCTATTGATTTGTGCAAATAAACGTTAGTAAAAATACGCAGGCTTTTTATATGCGTAAAAAGTGCATTAAAAAAGAATAATATTATAAGAAAGACTGAGCTCTTGTGGGTTCAGTCTTTTTTGATGGAATTAAAGCTCTTATTTGAAAGGGGAGACAGCTTTTAGAGTGAAAATAAATGATAGAATCTTTATTTTAAGTTAATGCTTTAAAATGATAAAGAAATTATGGCTAAACTCCTTAAAAATAGTGATTTTCTTAAAGATGTTACTTAAATAAGTAATTAAGGAAATCAAAATGATTTATTTTGGAGGGGGTCATATGGATGAAACTAAAGTTGTTCCTAAAAAGACTTTGATGGATAGGTTTTTGAACACTGTCGAGGCAGCTGGTAATAAACTTCCTGATCCAGCTACATTATTTGTTTTGTTGGCAATATTCGTATTGGTGTTGTCAGCTATTTTTGGTAGTATGGGATTGTCTGCAGAACATCCGGGAACACATAAGGTAATCAAGGTAGTTAATCTACTAACTGTAGATGGTTTTAGAATGATTTGGAGTAAAGCAGTTTCTAATTTTTCTGGTTTTGCTCCTCTGGGTATGGTACTAGTTTGTGTTATTGGTGCTGGCGTCGCAGAAAAAAGTGGATTTTTAGCAGCCTTTATGCAAAAGGTTCTTGGTAGTGCTGCACCAGCTTTAGTAACATTTACGATTATTTTTGTTGGTATTAACGGTAACGTGGCTGGTGATGCGGCATTCGTAGTTTTACCTCCGGTTGCAGGTGTTATTTTCTTAGGAATGGGACGTCATCCGCTTTTAGGTGTATTTTGTGGTTATGCCAGTGTTGCGGCTGGTTTTTGTGCTAACATAATGAGCTGTAAAGCTTTATGGAGAAGAAGCTTTAGCTCCTATGAAGCAGAAAATGGGTTCAGATGATTTTTCTGTATATTTAGACAAGGTTCCAGAAGTTTATGGCTTTTTAGGTGCACGCAATTAAAGCAAGGGCTTGTGTTGCGTTCATCATCACCCTAGCTTTGATGTAGATGAGGATGTATTTCCGGATGGGACTGCAGTTTACACGCAGTTTGCTCTAGATTATTTACTTGCAAATAAAGATTAGATTATGGTTGAGATACCTTTTCTGTTTAATAATACAGGAAGGGTATTTTATTTAGAGAATATGGGTAATAAAAGAGGCAATGTTTTTGAGCTTTGTTTAGTGGTTTATGAAAGTGTATATCTAAAGAAATACGGCTATCAGTCTAGTGTGAACTGATAGCCGCAGCGTAATACTTGGTCAAGATTTACTTTTGTAGGATGAATTTATTAGTATTTAATACTTTTCTAATTCTTTTTATTTTGTAACACAGTAGTCATTTGATTATGATAATTGACAAGAGCTTAAAGCACTTTACTTTTCTACAGAGGGTGCGTTGCTAAGCTTGAGGATAATAGCAATGACAAGACTTAATACAAAACAGCCAGAGAAGAAGTAAAGAGTGATGCTGTAGCTATGTGTGCGTTCATAAATAAGGGATAAAAGTAAGGGGCCAGCAATGCCAGCAAGACCCCAGGCTGTAAGAATACGTCCGTGGATGGCACTAAGCTGTTTGGTACCGAATAGGTCGCTCAGGTATGCAGGCATGCAAGAGAAGCCGCCGCCATAACAAGTGATGATGATAAAGATAAGCACTTGGAACCAGAAGCTGTCAGTTACGTCTGCCAACATATAAAAGGCAACGATTTCAATTAAAAAGAATACAACATAGGTGTTTTTACGACCAATATAGTCAGAGATTGTGGACCAGAAAATGCGACCACCACCATTTAGGAGACCGATGATACCAACCATGGAGGCAGCAGCTAGAGGAGACATTTTAATAACCTCTTGCGCCATTGGAGAAGCAACTGCTAAAAGGCCTATGCCGCAGGTAATGTTGGTAAAGAAAATCCACCATAATGCGTAAAAATGCCAGCTTTTCATAGCTTGACTAACAGTAAATTGAGTAGGCTGGTCATGAGAAATAGCTGCCTTGTGCTTACCTGAACCAAGGTCCTTGTCTGCAGGCATTTTGGGCGGCTCAAGATAAAGTGCAGAGGAAACCATAACTACAGCATACACGCAGCCTAGGATAATAAAGTTTTGGATAAGGCCATACTTTGCAATGAGAATTTGCATAACAGGACCAGCGATAAGACTGGCAAAGCCGAAACCCATAATTGCTAAGCCTGTTGCTAAGCCGCGGTTATTTGGAAACCATTTTACTAAAGTGGAAACAGGAGTTATATAACCAGTTCCTAAGCCGATACCGCCAATAACGCCATAGGACAGGTACAAAAGCCATAGGCTGTGCTGCTGTAAGGCATAGGCAGTACCAAGCATACCGCTGGTAAAAAACGCAGCAGCTACAAGACCACTGCGGCGGGGGCCAAAGCGTTCTACGTAGCTGCCTAAAAAACCAGCAGACAGACCTAGAAACAGAATGGCCAGAGAAAAGGTCCAGGTGACCTCTTTAAGAGTAAAGCCCATAGCTTCCATAATGGGCTTCGTCAGTACGCTCCAGGCGTACACACTGCCAATACTGATGTGGATACCAATTGCGGCTAAAACGATAAGCCATTTGTTTTTTGTTTGCTGCATTGTGAAAACCTCTTTTCGTGACAAATAATGACAAATGAATATCATAGCATTTGCCGCCAAAACAAAAAACGCCCGGGCGCAAATGCTTGCCCAGACGGTCGGCTGAATCACAATGCAGTCCATGTGGTTAAATCCACTAATCCGTCAGTCCTGCATTGCTCTATGTGATTGTAGCTCCATTATAACCTATAATTGTATTTTGTCAAATGGTTTTTTAGTGAATTTGGACGTTTTAATTTTACGACAATACAATCATTAGAAAGACAGGTTGTCGAAGAAGGATTATTCGCTGCCTTAAAATTTTAAAGTAATATGCACTGCACATTTATGACACAATGATTTTACGTGTAGTTGAGGGTGGAGTGTGATAAAATAATAATATTAGATATTTTTGTTTAGCGCAAGAATTAAGCTATTTTGGCTTTTCTATATATTTGTTTTCCTAAAGGAGGAATAATTTATGCACATTACTTTTGAAGAGATTTCAAAAAACGAAACGATTCGTACTTATATTAAAAAGGCAGATGAATCTTTACTTGCTCTTGGTTATACCGAGCACAGCTTTCCACATGTTACCCGTGTTGCTATTACTGCACGCATGATTTTGGAAAAACTTGGTTATCCTGCTCGTGATGCAGAGCTAGCCGCAATTGCTGGCTATATGCACGACATTGGCAATGTCATTAACCGCATTGACCATGCGCAAAGTGGCGCAGTTATGGCATTCCGTATTTTGGACCAGATGCACTGTGATACTGAAGAGATTGCTACGATTATTACTGCAATTGGTAACCATGATGAAAATACAGCTTTCCCTGTAAATCCTGTTGCTGCTGCTCTAATCATTGCTGATAAATGCGATGTGCGCTATACTCGTGTACGCGATAAATCTACCATTGGCTTTGATATTCATGATAGAGTAAATTATGCTGTAAAGAAATCAACTGTTATTGTTGATGCAGCACAAAAAACAATCTGTCTTGACCTAAATATCGATACAACTGTATGTAATGTTTTGGAGTATTTTGAGATTTTTATTGGACGTATGCTGCTTTGCCAAAAGGCTGCAGCTAAGCTGGATACAACCTTCCGTTTGATGATTAACGGTCAGCAGGTTATGTAAAATAGTGCTTACAATAATACTTTAAGCAGCATTAATTTGCCTTGCAATTAGTAGGATGAATTGATGCTGATAAATGTAATAATTAGACAAAGTAAATGTTTTTGAAAAAAGTTTTACTTTTATATTTTGTCTTACATTCAGAATAATGTTTAATTTTGAAAATGAATTTTGTATAAAAAATGAGAGCCATTAGTTTGTGCTAATGGCTCGTTTCTATTGCTTTATTAAATTTTATTTGTCAAGTAAGGTATCCTTCATGAATGCAGTACCAAATTCTGTAAATTTCATGGATGCACCTCTAAGGTCCGCTTTGTCTAGAATTGCTTTATCAAATTTTGCATAGTCCAGATTGCTGCGACGCAGGTTGGTTTTGGCCATTTTAGCACTGCGCAAATCTGCTTCCGTAAGGTCGGCACGACTGAGCTTGGACATATACATATTGGCTCCATAAAAGCTGGCGTTTTTAAGGCTAGCACTACGTAGCCAGGAATAGGGAATATTGGCAAAGCTAAAATCAGCATAGTCAGCTTTAGCGTTGTCCATGGATATTTCCATAGCATTAGCTTTACTTAGGTCTGCATTTAAAAGCTGCGCACCCTGCATTTGAGTACGGAACAGTTTGGCACCGCTTAAATTAGCATTAGTAAAGTCTGCCTCTAATGCAGTTGCCATAGTAAGATCAGCATTTTGCAGTTGTGCGTGACGCAGACTGGCACGGCTTAGCAGAGCATGTCGAAGATTAACGTTGTTTAGATTAGCATTATCTAGCTTAGTTGCATCTAGGCGAGCCTGAGTAAAATCAGCTCCAGAAAAATCTCTACCACTTAAATCCAGTCCTGATAAATCAGCGCCGGCAAGATCGCCACCAACACAGCTACCACCGTTTAAAACAATGTCTAAATCTGTATTGCTGTAAGCAAGAGTAATGCTTGGAAGCATTAACAGACAAGCTGTAGTGAATGCTAAAATGCTTTTAGGTAATTTTATAATATTCATTGTTTTATCCTCTTGTGTAAAAGAGCAGTATAAAGGCTGCTCCAACGCTTCTAAAAGCGGTTGATAAGTGTTTGCGAGAGTGTTACGTAACTAATATTTATCACAAGGAAGTTAGCTTAAAGGTCCTCTAGCATTTTTTCAAATTCTGCAGGATTATCTGGAAGCTGGTCGATAAACATATTAATCATACAGTTTTGGAAGTCCTCACGCTTGTAGCTGGAGCCGTCCATAATAATGATGCAGGGAACGCCGATTGCATTAGCGCAGCGTGCATCATTGGGAGTGTCACCGATGATGATTACATCCTCTGGCTGAATTTCAGGATTTTGCAGATAAAGTCTATGCCAGGCAATACGTGCTAGCTCTGATCTGTCTTCGCTTAGTTCGCCAAAGGCACTATGATTAAAGTCGAAATAGTGGTCTAAGCCGTAGTGATGCAGCTTTTGTTGTGCACCACTGCGAAGGTTGCCTGTCAGCAGGCAGTTTAGGTATTTAGAGTTAGGTTGGTTGAAATATTGTAGAGTTTTTTCTACGTTTTTCAAGATACGGCCCTGATGCTTAGGCAGCTGTTTAGCCAGCTCCATTTGATAACGGATTAAAAGGCTGGCACATTCAGCAGGAACATAGCAGCCACGGATTTGCTTTACAGCTCCCTTGATGATGTCAGAGTCAGTGCGTCCTGCTAAGGATTTATCAAATACAAAGGCATCTAAAAAATAGTAGTCGATTACGACCTGGGTCATGGCGTCGATTCCTGCTCCGCCAGTGAGAATTAAGGTTCCGTCTACGTCCCACATAAGGTATTTCATAATGTTGTGCTCCTTATATTTATTTTGGTTGTTGAAAAAGGAAATATTTTTGATTTTTGTTAATTTTTACTGTTATAGACCATATTTTTCGTGAAAAAATATGGTGAAAAGCTATAGTATTATTTTGGCTCTATTGTCTTATACAAAAAAAGCTGCCCTAGGGCAGCTTTAGCGTTTAGATGGAACGAGGCTTGAGCATCATTTTTTTCAGCTTGCCGCCTAAGTTTTTGGTACGACGGGTAAAGGTGATTTTTGATTGACGGCTAGGCTTCATGTCGCTTTCGCTGCCAAAATCAACGCGGTCTAAAACAGTTATTTTGCTTTTATCTGCATCAAAGGCATCACGCAGGAAACGGCCCATACCAGCCTGGTCTGCATCATTGTAGCAGGAGAATACGTCAGCAGTAATAAGACCGATTTCAGGATAAATGTGCAGGGTAACGTGGCCTTGCTTGCAGATAGCAGACAGAGAATATTCTGTATTGCCATCCTCTTGACAGCAAAGAATTTCTCTAGGATTCATAGAATTTTTTTCACAGCCCTGACGCAGAAGCACTTCAGCAACCTTAGGGTCAGTGATTTGCTCTACAGCACAGTTGTACATATCTATAGCGATTAATTTGCCGGATAAATTTTTCATTTTGTCATTAGCTCCTCAAAAAAAGAATTATAAATCAGTTTACATTATATACAAATTACCTGCTCTTGTCAAAAGTTATGTGTTTTATTGGCGCTGTGATTGTGATATAATATAACTTATAAGAAACAAATGTTCTGCTAAAAAATCGGAAAGTTTGAGGTGACAGAATGGAAAAGCTTGAAGGCATTGTCGAAGACGTTGTTTTTCAAAGCGAAGATGGGATGTACAGCGTTTTGAAGCTGGAGGGACCTGCCATTGGTCGTGTAACTGTTGTTTATCATGGCCCTGCTCCATATCTTGGTGAAAATATAGCGGTGGATGGCAAATGGATAGAGCATCCACGTTTTGGACGTCAGTTTGATGCTGCTGTTTTACAGGTAGTACAGCCTACATCACTAGTTGGTATTCAGAATTTTCTTGCCTCCGGTGCTATTAAGGGTGTTGGGCCTGGCTTTGCTAGCAAGATAGTGGCTTTGTTTGGTACTAAAACTTTGGATATTTTAGGGCATGATCCTGAACGCTTGGCCGAGGTTAAGGGTATTAGCAAGAAAAAGGCCTTGGAGATTGGTGAAGCCTATAGTCAGCTTTCAGAAATGCGAGAGCTGATGCTATTTTTGGAATCCAACGGCATTAGTAGTGGCTATGCTGCTAAGCTGCAGGCTGTGTACGGTAATACTGCTATTCAGCGTATTCGAGAAAATCCTTATTGCCTAGCTAGCGATGTTGATGGTATTGGCTTTAAAACAGCAGATAGGATTGCTATGTCTATGGGGGTAGAGCGTGATAGTGAAAAGCGTATGGTTGCAGGTCTTAGCTATATGCTGACTCAGGCTGCCGCTGCAGGCCATACCTGTGTTCCTGATGGACTTTTAGTACAGGAAACTGCCAAGGGTTTGATGGTTCCTAACGAGATGGTTATGGATGTTTTCAATATGCTGTGTAGCAAAAATCTTTTACGTATAGAAGAGGTTGGTGGCGAGCGTTTTGTTTACCCTGAATATCTTTATAGAGCAGAAACAAACGTTGCACGTCGTCTAGTGATGCTTCGTGATCAGGCTAAGCCTATTACTAGAGTTGATGCCAACACAGTTATCTCTCAATGGGAGCAGGATGCCGGTATTACCCTTGCAGATGCGCAGCGTGAAGCTATTCATGCTTCGTTAGAATATGGCGTTTTTGTACTTACTGGTGGTCCTGGTACAGGTAAAACTACTGTTGTTAAGGGAATTTTAAACGTGCTGGAAAAGGCTGGCTGCAGAATTCTTTTAGCAGCACCGACCGGTCGTGCTGCGCGTCGTTTGGCAGAGTCCTCCGGTCATCAGGCTATGACGGTACATCGACTTTTAGAGTGCCAGCCAACTGGTGGAATGCTGCTTTTTAATAAAAATGAAGAAGAGCCATTGGATGCAGAGGCTATTATTGTAGATGAGGCTTCTATGCTAGATATTAATTTGACCTATCATCTGCTGAAGGCTGTTCCTGGTGGCTGTCGTTTAATTTTTGTAGGTGACGTGGATCAGCTTCCTTCTGTTGGCGCAGGAAATGTTCTTCACGATATAATTCGTTCCAATAAAATGCCCGTAGTACGCTTGAAGGATGTGTTCCGTCAGGCTGAGGTCAGTCCCATTGTTGTTAATGCCCATAAGATTAATCAAGGATTAATGCCTGAGTTTGTGGCAGGAGATAATGGAGAGTTTTCACTAACTGAATTTGCAGATGAAAACGAAGCTGCGGAATATGTAGCGCAAATGTATGCAGCTATGACAAGAGATGGTGACTGGAGGAGCGTACAGGTACTTACACCTATGCATAAAAATCCCTGCGGTGTACAAAACCTCAATAAGCTGCTGCAGCATTACATAAACCCGCCATCTCCTAAAAAGCCTGAAACCAATATTCCTGGTAATGTATTGCGTGCTGGCGACAAGGTGATGCAGATTCGTAATAATTATGAAAAAGACGTTTTTAATGGTGATATTGGTAGAGTTGTGCTTATAGAAGGCAAAACAGTTATTGTTGATTTTCCTGACCGTCCTGATGAGGAGTATGTGCGTTATACTGAGGGCGAAAGGGAGGAGCTGCAGCTTGCTTATGCTATGAGCGTGCATAAATCACAGGGTAGTGAGTATCCCTGCGTAATTCTTTTAATGGTGCCTAGTCATTACATTATGCTACAGCGCAATTTGCTGTATACTGCTGTAACCCGTGCTAAGGAGAATGTGCGGGTTGTTGGCAGTAGAAGAGCTGTTTACACTGCAGTAGGCAATGATAAGACACGCCGTCGCTACAGCCTTTTGGCCGAGCGTTTACAGGAGGATGGTGACATCTTTTGAGACTACCATTGGTAGTAAAGGATATAGCTTGCAATTTAAGCCTGTTGAAGGAGATTATATATCCACGAAAATGTGCTGTATGTAATTGTCAGATTGACGATGGCTGCTTTTGTGAGCGTTGCAGGAGTGGCTATCTGCTTTTACAACATAAAAGCTTTTCTAAGCAGGAGCTGCGTTTATGGGAATATGATGTGCAGCTTTTGCCAGAGGATGTGCTTGGCGAGCAGTTATTGATTTATAAATATGACGGTGCTATCAAGGAAGCGTTGCATAGGTTGAAGTTTGATGCAAAATATGACTACTTACCTACACTTAAGGAGGAGCTAAGACTGGCGTTGCCTCCACGCTTTAGTGTGTGGTTAAATGGCTTTGACTATGCCTGCTGTATTCCCACTTCAGCTGAGCGTTTGCAGCAGCGTGGTTTTGATATTCCCCATGAGCTATTTAAAAGTATTTTTGGCAATACTAGCTGCCAATATTTACAGCAGCTGTTGATACGCAAAAAGCATACAATGCCATTGTTTGAGCTTAATAAGGAGCAACGTAGACAGGAGCTAAGCGGATGCTTTGCTGTGCAGCAGGGCTTTGATATACGTGGAAAGCATATCCTTTTATGTGACGATATTTATACTACAGGAAGCACCTTTGCTGAGGCGGGAGCTGCCTTGTTAAGAGCAGGTGCGGAGTCCGTGGCGGCGCTGGCCTTTAGTGGTGCTAAGGAAAATTGGTAAAGCTATGTTTAGAGAGCATTTTATATAAAGTGCTAAGCTGCGATGGTTTTAGTAGATGTAGCAATGCTATTTTGCTGATTATTAATAATCAATTTGGAAGAGGTTCTGCTTAATAAGCTATAGGCAGTAATTTGGATGTAGGGTGAAGTTTATATGTGGCTCAAGATTAAGAGCTTTTTAAAGCAGGAAACGGTGCTTTGTGCAGCCGTTCTTTTAGGCTGTGTATCTAGCCTGTATTATAAGCCTCAGGCTAGCTATATAGACTGGGATGTGCTGAGTGTATTATTGGCACTGATGCTGGTTGTGGCCGGTTTAAAATCAATCCGCTTTTTAGATTGGCTTGCAGTAGAGCTGTTAAACCGTTGTAATGGCTATAGAGCAATGGTACTGGCTTTAGTTGGTATAACCTATGTATCATCTATGTTTGTAACTAATGACGTGGCATTAATAACATTTGTACCACTGGCTTTAGTTATTGGTCGTACTATTAAGATGGACATGGGGCGTGTAATTATTTTACAAACCTTGGCAGCTAATTTAGGAAGTATGCTAACGCCACCAGGAAATCCGCAAAATCTTTTTTTATACGCTCACTATAATTACACGGCCTGGAGCTTTTTTAAGGTGATGCTGTTGCCGTCAGTTCTATCAGTAATATTTATTTATCTGGCTATTTTGCAGCTTCACGATAAAAGGCTGACCTTAAGCTTGGAAAAGCTGCCGAAGCCTGATAAAAAGCTAACCTATATTTATTTGGGACTGCTTGCTTTAAATATTGGTGCTGTTTTGCATTGGCTTGATAAGGTTACTGCCCTAGGCATTACTGCAGCTGTAGTTGTTGTGATTGCACGTAGACTATTTGTGCAGGTTGATTATAGCTTGCTGATAACATTTATAGGTTTTTTTGTGTTCATTGGTAACATTAGCCATACCAATGCTGTTGCTTATTTACAGCAATCAGCACTGGGTACTGCAGCGGGAACTTATTTGGCAGGTTTGGGAGCTAGTCAGTTTATTAGTAATGTTCCAGCTGCTATGCTTTTAGCAGGACGGACCACGTAGGCAGATGCATTGCTTCTAGGTGTCAATATTGGTGGCTTGGGAACATTGATTGCTTCCATGGCCAGTGTAATTTCCTATAAGCTATTCGCAGCAGAGCATCCTTATCAGGCAGGAACATATTTAAGAATGTTTTTGTATTATAATTTTCTAGGCTTGGCAGTCATTGGTACGGCTACATATTTTCTCATAATATATTAAATGGTTATTATGGCTGATGCTTAATCTAAAATATATAGAATACCCCTAAGGTTTTAGCTGTTAAAAGGCTATACATTGGGGAATGATTAGCTTCTGGTCAATTTGAGAAACGGAATATACAAAAATTGCTAGGACGTATTCTGCAAAGGATGCGTCTTTTTTGTTATTTATTTGATAAATATCCTTCAAGATGATGGTGCTTTTATAACGATAGATATTCTGTAAAGGGAAAATTAATAGGAAGTGTATTTGCTGCAGATTGTGAAAGTTGTAGCCGTTATATAAATGTAAGTGCTATATTTATAACGTTAACACGAAAAGAAAAGAAGGTTGACTAAGGGGCGTTGGTGCTTTATAATATCCTATGTGAAAGGATGCTATAAAAGTGATTGATTTAGCCCGTAAATTATCAGATTGTGACGAAAAATATTTTGGTGGCTGGGTGCTTGCCGGTGTAGAGATTAAGCTGCAGGGTGAGGCAACACATCTGGAAAACAGTGTGCTTTTAGCTAAAGGGCGTCGTTGCGTTCATGAGGCTAGAGGCTACAACCATAAAGGCGAGCTGGTTCAAAGTTTGCGGCTGTTTCTTGTGCTGCCAAAGAATATCGGCTCTGCTGTGGCAACGAACTCCTTAGTAGGTGAGGAATCTGTTGCACAGAAAATCAGTGGTGAATTAGCTGGTGAGCTGGTTTATCGTCACAGCTTTATTCCTGAGGAAATCCATGAGTATGCTGCTTATACAGGTGATGAAAATGTTATTCATAAGGGAGAACATCCTCTGGTTCCTGGTATTTGTATGCTATATGCATTGCAGCGTCATTCACAGCTTCAAGAGCTAAGCTGGAGAGCTAGCTTTTTAGCTCCTGTGTATACGGGCGACGAGCTGCTGGTTTATAGGACGGAAAAGGGCTATACAGCTTATGTAGGGACAAACAAGGCTTTTGTAGTAAAAATATAAGAAAAAGTGGTGTATATCAGTGTCTAATCAAAATCGTAATGTTAATAAAACTGCTGAGCTTACTAAAACAGCTCTGATGGTAGCAATGAACTGTGTGTCTGCCTATATCATCATCCCTTTGCCGTTTTCATTATCTCCTCTTGCTTTGCAAACCCTGATTGTTAATTTGACAGGCTATGTGCTTACTGCTAAGCAGGCTTTTATGACTATGCTGGTATATTTGCTGGTTGGCTTGGCTGGTGTGCCTGTATTTACAGGTGGTACTGCTGGTCCTGGCAAGCTTTTTGGTCCGACTGGCGGTTATATCATTGGCTTTTTGTTTACTGCAGTTATGATTGCTTACCTGCGTGGTAGCAAATACAATTTCAAACGCTATGCTTTGATTGGTTGTTTGCTGGGTATTCCTCTTATTTATGCCTTTGGCGTGGTACAACTGAAATTTGTTACTGGCATGGCTTGGGATAAAGCATTCCTCTCTGGCGTGCTTCCCTTTATTCCTTTAGATATTGTAAAATGTGTGGCAGCAGCCTTTTTGGCAGGCCCCATCAATAGAATTTTTCAAAAATAAGCTTTATCAAGACATGTTGGCTTTGTCGGCATGTCTTTTTGTTTTTAAGTGGAGCTTTCTTGAAGCAGCTAGTATGGACTTAAACTTAGCGTAATAGGTAATAAAGCTTTATAAAGTACAGCTTATTTGCATGTGTAATTTTAAGGATCAATAAGAAAGGCCAATGGCGGTACTTTGATTAAAAGCAGGAAGCATCTAAATCTAGTGATTATAGGTGCAAATGTGAAGAGACGGAGTTTTTAAGCCGCAGACTTGATAAGAAATAGTTGTGACTTTAACTTAACCGTTTAGTTGTATGTAACATAGGAGGGTTTTATGGATAATGTATATATTTTAGGTGGACTGCGTAGCTTTGTTGGCGTTGTAAATGGTATGTATCGTCATATTCCTGCAGAAAAGCTGGGGGCAGCGGTTTTGTGTCAGCTTTTAGAAAAATATCCTGTAAAGCCTGATTATATTATTGGTGGTAATGGCGTTGGTGCAGGTGGCAATATTACTAGGCTGCTGGCTTTGGAGGCTAGTTTGGACCAAGCTGTTCCAGCCTTTAGCATTGATGTGCAATGTGGCAGTGGTTTGGAAAGCATTGCTACTGCTGCTGCTAAAATTGCTTGTGGTGATGCTGATGTAATAATTGCAGGAGGCTTTGAAAGCAGCTCCACTCAGCCTAGACGTGGTTATAATCCTAATCATCCTGATTATGCAGGTGATGGTTGGTATAGCGTAGCTAAGTTTATGCCGAATATCCATCGTGAAACAGTAATGCTGGAGGGAGCTGAGGAGGCTGCTGTGCGTGAACAGATTACTAAGGCTGAAATGGATGAATGGGTGTTGCGTAGTCATAGATTGGCAGCAGAAACAGCACAGCAGGGACTGCTGCAAAATATAATTGCTCCTGTATTTGGTGCTGTAAAGGATGAAGGAATTAGACCGCGGATGAGCCAAAGGCTTTTAGATCGTATGCCTAAAGTTCTAGAAGGAGGCAATTTTATTACTGCAGCTAATTCCTGCCTTATTAATGATGGTGCAGCTTTTGTAGTGCTTTGCTCTGAAAAATATCTTCAGGAGCATGGTTTGAATGCACAGTTTAAGGTGCGTGCCTCCGCAGCAAGTGGTGGGGACCCATTGGTTAGCCCACGTACCGCTATTACAGCGTTGGAAAAGCTGCTGTCTAGAAATGGACTGACCGAGGAAGATATTGACGGCTTTGAGCTTAACGAAGCCTTTGCAGTAATAGATGTTATGTTTGCACGTACATTTAAAAATAGTCTTGATAAATATAATGTATTTGGTGGCGCACTTGCTTATGGTCATCCCTATGGGGCATCTGGTTGCATCATTACTTTGCATCTTATGGAATCCTTAAAACGAAGCGGCGGACGTCTTGGCTGTGCTAGCGTAGCAGCTGCAGGCGGTGTAGGAACTGCGTTATTAATAGAGAGAGTTGAAGTATAGAAGTGCTGTAGCTGGTTGACTAAGTGTTAATAATGCTTTGCTTGCTTAAGATTGTGCACGTAAGCACAGCTGCTTTATACTCTAAAGAATTTGTGCTACAAGAATTAAGACTGCTGTTAAAAATATAATAAGACAAATACAGCGGGAAAGGATATTATCATGGACTATTTGGAGTTATTACAGAGCAAGTATCAGAACAAGGCAGCTCTGATAACGGACGAAAAAACATATACCTATGGTCAGCTCGTTGCAGCATCTAAGGCAAGACGTGAACAGATTGACTATACGGAAAATGTTCATTTTATATATGCGGATAAGATTGCAGAGCAGCTGCTGCAGTTTGTGGCCTATAGTGGAACCAAAGTGGTGCCTGTTATTGCAACAGAGGCCAGCAAAGGACAATGCTTTGATCTGAGTGATATTCCGCAGACTGCCTGTATGGGAGTTATGACCAGTGGTAGCACTGGTAAAAGTAAGCTGCTGTGGCGAAGCTATCACAGCTGGGCGGATTTCTTTCCAGAGCAGAATAGAGTTTTTGCTATAGATGAAGCTACGATTATGTTTTGTCAAGGTAGTTTGGCCTTTACAGGTAATCTTAATATGTATATGGGTGCTTTAGCGGCAGGAGCAACACTGGTTGTTACAGAAAAATTTCGTCCTAAGCATTGGCTAAAGCTGATTGAGGAGCATAATGTTAACGCTATATATCTTATTCCTTCTAAGCTGCTGCTGCTGCATAAGTGTATGGAGCAAGCTAATATGAAGATTAAAACTATTGTTAGCGGCTCGCAGTCCATGGGTAGAGAAGAGGCGGATAAGCTTAAGAAAAGCTTTCCTAATGGAGAGCTGACTCTGTACTATGGCGCCAGTGAGCTAAACTACATTACCTATATTAAGGGACAGGATATGACTGATGATAAGACGGATATTGGCTTGCCTTTTAAAAATGTAGGCGTAAGCATTAAAAATGAAGAAATTTTTATAGACACTCCTTATCATGTAGAGAATATAGAAATACCATTTTCCTTAAAGGATAGGGGAATGCTTGATAAAAATGGTCATCTGCATTTTTTAGGGCGCACTGATGATATAGTCAGCGTTAATGGTATTAAGGTTGCAACAACTAAGGTAGAGGCAGCGTTGATGGCGCTGCAGGAAATAATGGAGGTTAAATGCCTTGTTTTCCATAAGGATGATGCAGATATTTTGACGGCCTTTATTGGTGGAGCCGAAAAAATAAGTCGTCAGCTTTTGGTTGAAAAGCTACGAGCTGCAGAGCTGACGGATTATGAAATTCCTAAGCAATATGTTTTTATGCCTAGCCTGCCTAAGAATGAAAGTGGTAAAATAGATAAAAAGGCATTGCAAAATTATACTTTTTAAATAGTGAAAACATTTATAAAGTTATACCCAGTATTAAACTGCTTTGATGCTATAGGTTGCTTTAATGGTACTATGTAATGTGTTTAAAATCTAAATAGCTTTTGATAATATGAATATAGATAGGAGAATTGCTATGCTGAAAACCTTTTGCTTTGATGGTCCTTTGGGGAATATAGAGTGCCTGGTAGAGCCAAACCGCAGTAAAAGCAAGGCTGCAGTTATTATGTCTCATGGCTTTAGGGGAAGCAGGGAAAGTGGTGGCATGGCTGCAGGCTTAGCATATATGTTTGCAGAGCACGCTGACGTAGTACGTTATAATTTTACGGGTACGCAAATTATGTCCAAGCAGGTTGCGGAGTTGGAATCAGTGGTGGCGGAGGTGCGCAGGCTGGCGCCGGAAAGTGAAATATACCTTTTTGGACGTAGTTTGGGTGGAGCTGCATCCATCATTGAAGCATCTAAGGATAAAAAGATTAAGGGACTTGTATTGTGGGCAACTCCCAATAGTATTGAAGAAACCTTTAGACATGTGATGCCGCCAGAGTTTTTTGAGCGTTTACAAAATGGAATGGATATAGAATTTGATGACGAGCGTGGTCATTGCGTGCTTGGGCCAGACTTTTTGACTGATGGCATTAGCTATGATTTGTCGGCACTGCTTAGTGCGTGGGATAAGCGTCCTGTGCTTTTGCTGCACTGCGAGGCGGATAATGTTGTAGTAGTGGAGCAGGCTAAACGTAATGCAGAAATACTTGGTAGCAAGGGCGAGCTACACCTATTTCCCAACGGCGACCATGCCTTTACGGAGCATAGTGATGCTGCAGGAGCCTTAATTACAGACTGGCTTGGAAGACAAATTAATAAGTAAATTGAGGGCGTGGCTATGCTACGCTCTTTTGTTTGCTCTAAAACGCATTAATTACTAAATCAATATAAGTAAACATATCTTGAGAATACTCATACTTAACAATAGCCTTAATGTATTTGGCTTCCAACATAGATTA
The DNA here is from genome assembly GCA_900552855.1 of uncultured Phascolarctobacterium sp. Classification (GTDB taxonomy): domain Bacteria; phylum Bacillota; class Negativicutes; order Acidaminococcales; family Acidaminococcaceae; genus Phascolarctobacterium_A. Next base: position 19,183 of record USBG01000013.1, read on the forward strand.
TCTAAAAATTAGCATATTCATAAATGCTGTAACTTGTTATATAAATTTATAGCTTCAATAAAAGGTGTATTAATTTTCAGCTAGGTGGTGCAATCATAGTTTTATACTACTGTTGAAGTTCGTACTGTTGCATTAAATAATGAAGCATTGATTTGCAAACCTTACTTTGCTGAATACTATGAGCCGTGATATAATCTATTGTTAGAGAATAAGAGTAAGGAGTGTGTACTTTAATGAAAGCAAATATTCCTGTTAAAAAGGGCGATTGTGTTGAAATAAATATTACTGGCTTAGGCAGCAGTGGCGAGGGCGTAGGCAAATACGAAGGCTTTACCGTATTTGTACAAGGAGCTTTGCCGCAGGAAACCGTTAAGGCGGAAATTACCTTGGTAAAAAAAAGCTATAGTGTAGGCAAGTTGCAGGAGATTGTGGTAAAATCTCCTGAGCGTGTGGAGCCTGTTTGTCCCATTTATGCGGAATGTGGTGGTTGTCAGCTGCAGCATTTAAGCTATCAGGGACAACTGGATATGAAGCGTGAGCAGGTGCAGGCTGCACTGACTCGAATCGGTCATTTGGACATTGAGGCTCAGCCTGTAATTGGTTGTGCTAATCCGTGGAATTATCGTAATAAAATGCAGTTCCCTGCTGCTATAAATGCAGAAGGCGTGCTGAATATTGGCTGCTATGCTGCTTCTACACATAGCGTTATTAATGCCGATGGCTGCATGATTCAAAAAGAAGCTAATAATCAGGTGCTGCTGACTGTGCGTAAATGGATGCAGCGCTTTGGTATTACTGCCTATGATGAAAAGACTGGCAAGGGCTTAGTGCGTCACGTAATGGCAAGAGTAGGTGTGCACAGTGGTCAGGTTATGGCGGTGCTCATTACCTCTGCTTATGACATTCCTCATCGCAAGGAGCTTATTGAATGGCTGAAGAAGTATGTTCCTGGTCTTGTAAGCGTGGTGCAAAATATCAATAAAAAGCCTACAAATATTATTATGGGTAACAAAACCCGTGTAATTTATGGCAGTTCCACTATTAAGGATAGCTTAGGTGCGCTCAGCTTTAACGTATCAGCTCAATCCTTCTTCCAGGTAAACAGTGAGCAGGCAGAGAAGCTGTACAATAAGGCCTTGGAGTTTGCCGCTTTAAACGGCAATGAAACCGTAGTAGACGTATACTGTGGCACTGGTACAATCTCTTTGTTTATGGCTAAGCATGCTAAAAAGGTGTATGGTATTGAAATCGTTGCACCTGCTATTGAGGATGCCAAAAAGAATGCTATGGACAACGGCTGTGATAATGCAGAGTTTTTGTTGGGCGACGCCTCTGTAGAGCTGCCTAAGCTGTTGGAAGGTGGCGTACAGCCTGATGTAGTGCTGGTTGACCCGCCTCGTGCAGGCTGCGAGGAAAAGGTGTTGGCAGCAATTGCAGGTGTGGCACCAGAGCGCATTGTCTATGTGTCCTGTAATCCTGCATCTTTGGCACGTGACTTAGCATTCTTGGAAGAACACGGCTACAAAACCGCAGTGGTACAGCCTGTTGATATGTTCCCTGCGACCAGCCATGTGGAGAATGTGGTGCTGCTGACAAGAAGCTAAGCGACGTAATTAGTAGATTTAAATTTAAGAAGCAGACTTTGGGTAAAAGCTCAGAGTCTGCTTTTTTATTTAATGAATAGTATGAATGTAGTATATATCATAACGTAGACGGCCTTTATTCTCTGAAAAGCTTTGGACAAACAAAACCAAACTGATCAATGTGGTTTATAGTGAGATTTCACAAATGGTGATGACGGGTTCAGCACCAGATAAAGCTATCAAGAATATTGCTAAGACTATGGAAACAAGTAAAAGCAATGCTACACGCTTAGTTATGACTGAGCAGGCGTATTTTACTACGTTGGCGCAGAAGGATTGCTTCCAAGAACTGGATGTAGAAGAATTCGAAGTTGTCGGAACCCTTGACGGTATCACCTGTACCAAATGTGGAAGCAGGGACGGTGAACACTATCCGCTCAAATATATGGAAAGTGGTGTCAATGCTCCACCGTTTCATCCGTACTGTAGATGTACCACTTGTCCTTATTTTGCTGCTGTAGAGGGTTACAGAGCAAGCAGGGACGAGGAAGAAAAAACAGTTTATGAAGTGCCTGTGAATATGACATTTTGAAGCATTTGTATCAAGATGATTATGTTGAGGGCTTACACATTGTGAAAACAATTGGTGGCGGTGAGGGTGTAAAATTTGAACCTGATTTTATGATTACACCTAAAGGAATTGAATATTTAGATGATAATACTACCATGGCGAAGGCTAAGGATTTCGTTATAAAGATGAGCTGTATTGCGCCTTGGTTTACTTAAGCATTTTGCAATTTTTTGCAAAGTGCTTTTTTATTGCAGTTTTGAGGTGGCTATGTATAGAAAAACTGAAGTGATTGCACAACTGAATAAATTCGCAGAATATTCATGTGCTCAGAACCCAAAGCACGCCAGCAGTTACAAATAGCTTATGGTTCCTCTAATCAGTGCGGTAGAAAACTACTACAGTGCAGATAGGAGCGCATACAAAGCACCTTTAAACGAGCTTCAGCGTTTTGACTGCATTCTTTCTGACTACTCAGTCAATTAATATAAAACTCATATTTT
>USBG01000014.1 GCA_900552855.1 uncultured Phascolarctobacterium sp.
ATGCTTTCATCAAATTTGCAAGAAGTTGTATGCTCTATCCTTACTTTAAGCTTCTTTTGCAAACGATGCAGCCAATATGACAAAATTACGGCACTAATACCCACACCTACTACAAGACTCTGCCAATATGAATACGCACCTTGGTTGCAGTAGTAATCAAGATACAAGCCTAAAGGAAGAGTTATACCCCAAAAGGCCAGCATTGATGCCCAGAAAATGGAGTTAACCTCTTTATAACCACGCAAACTGCCCTGAATTGGACAGCCAATAGCATCACCCAGCTGCCAAAGAATCGCATAGATAATAAAGTGCTTAATCAATACTATTACATCTGGGTCAGTTGTATAAATGGAGGCTATTAAATCCTGATTAAAATACTCTAAAATCATATAAATAAAAGACAAAATAGTGCTTAGCTGCAAGCCTATCTTAGTATAGGTCATAGCATCTTCGAAACGCTTAGCACCATATTCCACACCTACTACAATAGTCAGAGCAAGGCTAAAGCTCATGGGGAACATGTAGATAAGGGATGAAAAATTCAGTGCAGCCTGATGTCCTGCAATTACGTCCGTACCAAACTTAGCTACAAAAATTGCAACTACACCAAAAATACTGGTTTCCATAAATATAGAAACACCCATGGGAATTCCTATACGTAAATATTCCTTAAGCCAACTGCCAATAGGCTTAACCAAGCCCAAAACCTTATACTCATTAAATGGCTGATAACGCACTACAAAGAAGGCAAACATAAAAAATAAAAGCCAATAGGTAACTCCAGTAGCAACACCTGCACCAACACCACCTAAACGAGGAAAGCCAAATTTACCAAATATGAGAATATAGTTCAAAAAAGCATTAATTGGCAATGCCATCATATAAATCTTCATAGACAGCTTAGTATAACCAAATGTATCTACCATACTGCGTAAGGGTGTAATCCAGAAGAAGGGAAAAACACCTAAGCCCAAGCCAGCCAAGTACCACAATGCCACATCATATACTGCTGGCTCCAAGCCCATGCTTCCTAAAAATGTAGGCAAAAATATAAAGCCTGCAGTCAAAATAAGCAAAGCAAAAATAGTGGCTAAAAATAAGCCATGCTTAACTACAACAGGAATCTTATCCTTCTCTCCTGCACCTAAAAGATTAGCAACCAATGGCATAGCTGCCATCAGTACACCGCCAAAGCCAGTTTGAATAGGCATCCATATATTGCCACCAATAGCAGCGCCTGCTAAATCTACATTACCAGCCTGTCCAGACATACTGGCATCAAAAAAGTTCATACCTATAATCGCCATCTGAGTACCAATTGTCGGCAGCATAATGCTTAAAAGACGATCAACCTTAGTGCGATTTTCTTTATTAAATAATGCTAACATTTTTCTCCATCACTAAAAATAACACAAATAAATTCATAAAAAATCTTTAATTAATCCTGCTCTGCCAGCTCGGATAAATAAGCCCAACGCTCTACCAAGCTATCTACACGGTTTTGCGCAGCCTCCTGCTCCTTAGTCAGCTCTGCCAGCTTCACAAAGTCACTGCCACAGCGGTTAATTTCAATGCCAAGCATTTTTACCTCAGCCTCGGCACGAGCTATTTCCTGATCAATATTTTCCAGCTCCAGCTTTTCACCATAGGTTAAATGCTTTTTCTCCTGCTTAGGTGTCTCCTGAGAAATTACCTCCTGCTTTAGCTGCTTTTTTTCAGGCTTGCTAAATTTAGCCAGCTCCGCCTGCTCCAGCTCTTGTTGATGCAAGGCCTCCTCATAATCACTATAGCCACCAATATATGGTGTAAGCTTACCACCCTTCTCAACAGCAAAAATCTTTTGAGCAAAACGGTCTAAGAAATAACGGTCATGGGATACAGCTATAACAGCACCAGCAAAGGTATCAAGGTAATCCTCTAATACAGACAATGTAGGAATGTCTAAATCATTAGTAGGCTCGTCTAGAATTAGCACGTTTGGTGCGGTCATTAGCACTCGCAAAAGATATAAACGGCGCTGCTCACCACCACTTAGCTTGCTTACAGGAACCCACTGCAGCTCCGGCGGAAATAAAAATCTCTCCAGCATCTGTGCTGCGCTAATGCGTTGTCCATCAGAAGTTTCAATATAATTATTGGCTTCCTTGATATATTCCAGCACACGCATATTTTCATCAGAAAACTCACTATGCTGAGCAAAATAACCTATCTTAACAGTTTGTCCTACGGTAACACTACCTGTAGTTGGCTGTAAACGTCCAGAAATAATATCCATTAAGGATGATTTACCTGCACCATTAGGACCTACAATACCAATACGGTCATTACGCAGCAAAATATAGCTAAAATCCTTGATATAATCAATACCATCATAATTTAAGCCAATATTTTCCAGCTCAATAATAGTACGTCCTAAACGACTGGAAACAGAGGACATCTCTAAGCTTGACTCTGTCTTAACATTTTTCACCTCTGCCTCAATTTGAGCAAAGCGCTCCACCCTATCCTTCTTCTTAGTACGACGAGCCTCAGCACCGCGGCTAATCCAAGCCAGCTCACGACGGTAAATATTACGCAGCTTTTGTGCCGCAGAAGCCTCGGCAATACGACGCTCCTCTCGCTTTTGCAAAAAGGCACTATAGTTAGCTTCATATACATAACCCTTGCCACCGTCGATCTCCAGGGTACGATTAACTACTCTATCAAAGAAATAGCGGTCATGGGTAACCATCAATAGTGCGCCCTTGCGCTTCATAAGCTGCTGCTCCAACCAAGCAACGGTAGCATTATCCATATGGTTAGTGGGCTCGTCTAAAATTAGTAAATCAGAGGGACGCACCAAAACGCCTGCCAAAGCCACACGCTTTCTTTGTCCACCACTTAACTCACCCATTTTTTGCTGCAGATTCGTAAGTCCCAGCTGATTAAGAACGGCCTTAGCTTCACTTTCCAGCTGCCAAGCATACTCATTATCCATTTGCTGCTGCAAATCTAAAAGACGGCGCTGTAAACGGCTGTCATCAGGATTAGAGTTCATTGCTTCAACAGCAAGCTCATATTCACGCAAAAGCACCATCAAAGGAGAATCGCCCTTAAATACCTGCTCTAGAACAGTGGCTTCTGCTTCAAAGGGTGGATCCTGGGGTAAATATTCCATAACAATACCACCAGGAATGGTCAGCTTACCACCACCTGCCTCACGATTAGCAATTAAACGCAGCAAAGTACTTTTACCAGTACCATTAACACCAATGATACCGTACTTGTCGCCCTCTTCTACATTAAAGCTGATATTTTCAAATAAAACTCTATCACCATAGCTATGGGACAGGTTTTCAACACTTAAAATCATAATAACAAGCCTACTTTCATCAATTCTAAAGCTTTTATTGCAGCTTTAGCTTCAGTGCAGGATTTTCCTCTGCGGCATCCTGCAGCACCTGCATCAGCTGAGTTCCGTACCAGCCAAGATACTCTTCCTTAGTCACCTCCTGAGGTACAATCAGCTCTGTTTCTTCCTTCATTTCAGTAAGGCAATCATAAAGTCCATCCAAATTAGAACCATAATAAACAGGCAGCTCCAAAACACGGCGTAAATATCTATGAAGCTCAGGCAGACCTTTCATTTTTTCAACATCTAATTTAACAGTACGCATATTTCCTCCTAATATAAACGAGTAAAGCTTTTATAGTGGTCCTCTGTATAATAAATTAAACCATCGTTAGAAAAGACAATTCTTTTAGCATTACGATTGCCCTTTACATAATCAATGTCACACTCTCGCCACGTGCGCTTATCCTTCTTAGGTAATATCCCCTCATAATTTCCATAGCGGTCACCACCTATGGATTTACCTGGAGCTACCTTATCTAAGGTTCCCTTGGACTTCCAGCCTAACTTTTTAGCCTCTCCCTTGGTAATATAATTATGAGGCAGTTTTTGAAATTGATTAATATAGGCAGCAACATGCTCTTTATCTGTATAGCTGCCATCAAAATCAAGCTTTAGCTTACTATCATTACCTTGAGTATCATAATCCTTATTACTTGTAGTATTTTTCTCTACCTGAATAGTATTAGTCTGTTTTTGTTGCTCTGCAGTGTTTTGTTTATCATTACCACAGCCTAAAAGCATGCCTATGCAAAAGAAAATACTAAAAAACAGCGCCAAAATTTTCTTCATAAAACATCCTCCTCAATATAATTACAATAGCAAGATTATATCTGCTTTATTATATCATACTTCACATGCAGCTTGTTTAAAAACTCCAATGAAATACTCCTAGCATTTTATTGTATCATATTTACTATACCTATGCAGTATAAATCATATCTAGATTTGCTGTTAAATTAGCCTACTATAGAAAAGACGCACCGGATTTCTCCGATGCGTCCTGGATTTTAATTTTTTTCTTTATATTCTATTCTTTATAAATTAGTCTTTCCAGTAATCAAGCTTGCTTGCATCCATGCCAATAGAGCTTGCCTTGAATACAGGGTTTTTACCAGCATTACGTTGAGCAACATAGTCATCCAATGCTTTCAGAGCAGGACCACCAAGAATGATGATAACCGGCAGGTTGATGATTGCCATAAAGCCCATCAGTACATCAGATGTGTTCCACATCATGTCCATGCTAGAACCAGCACCAACATAAATAACTGCACATGCAATGATGCGGTATACTGTAGTAAAGGTTTTTCCAGGTACACGCTTCAAAATATAAGCAAAGCAGTTATCTACATAGTACAGGTTGCCAAGCAAAGTAGTAAATGCAAACAGTACCATAGAAACAGTAATGAAGGTTTTTGCACCATCACCAAGAGTTACAGCCAAAGAAGCTTGTACATAAGGAGCACCAGCCAGCTCAGGAGTAGGAGCAATGCCAGAGCTCATGCACAGGAATGCAGTTGCAGTACAAATAAGCAGAGTATCGATAAATACGGACAGCATTTGTACCAAGCCTTGTTTAACAGGGTGAGAAACATCTGCAGAAGCTGCAGCATTAGGAGCAGAACCAACACCTGCTTCATTACTGTACAGACCACGTTTTACACCATACATTACACAAGAGCCTGCAAAACCTGCAAAAATAGTTTGGAAATCAAATGCTTCACTAAAGATACGAGCTAAAATTCCAGGAACCAGGTTGATATTCATTACAGTCAAAACAAATGCAACTGCAATATAAATCAAGCCCATAAGAGGAACTAGGGTAGATGTAGCTTTAATAACACGACGTGCACCACCCATTAGGCAGTAGCCAACCATGATAGCTAAAACACCACCGATAATCCAAGGAGTAGTTTCGGGATTATAGAAGCTATATGCAGCAAAGGTAGACTGCAGATTATATGCACAAAGCATATTAAAGCCAATACCATAGGTCATAATTAAAGCTACAGCAAAAATTACAGCCAGAAAACGACTATTTAAAGCAGCCTCAATATAGTAAGCAGGGCCACCGTAGCTGCCATGCTCACCACGTTTTTTATAAATTTGTGCCAAGGTACTTTCAATAAATGCAGACGCACCACCAATCAATGCGATAACCCACATCCAGAACACTGCACCATAGCCACCAAGGCAAATTGCAGTAGAGATACCAATAATATTACCAGTACCAACACGAGACGCAGTAGAAACCATCAAAGCATGGAAGGAAGATACAGATTCCTTACCTTCAGGTTTCTCCAAAATAACACGAATAGTCTCTTTCAACAAACGCAGCTGTACAAAGCCAGTGCGGAATGTGTAGTAAAGACCAGTAAACAGCAGCATGATTATCAGCAAGTGACCATACATAAAGTTACTTAAGGCGCCAATCATTTCAGCAAACATAAAAAAACTCCCCTCTTATTTTAAAATCCGTATCCATTATACCATAGTTCGAGGAATTCCGTAAAGATTAATAATTTTTTATTATTTTCTTCTCAAATCCACTTTTTTGAAGCATTTTACTACATTTTGTGTAAACCTAATGAACTTTATTAATACATATAAATAGCTCTGTACTCATTACAAATATTTACAAATAAAGAAAAGGCTTTCAGATAAAATCTGAAAGCCTTTTTGCAGTACAATCTACAAGGTTACTGTATCGCCTATCTTTTGCTTCCCTTTACAAGACAAAGTGCTTCTACAAGATCATCTACGGTAATAGAGTTCTTGCCCTTTTCTTCTTCCTTGTCCTCTAAAAGCTCACGCATCTCACAGTTGAAAATCTTCTTGATTTTAAAAAGATTCTCTAGGGTTAAAGCAATCTTACCATTTTCAATGTTGCTCAGGTTAGAATTGGAGATGCCCATAGCCGCAGCCAAATCTGATTGAGAAATTTTTCTCTTAATTCTCAGCATCTTGATTCTATACGCAACGCGTTGCATTTCTTCCTTACACTCTGCGTTAGTTACGATTTTTTCCATATCTGCACCTCCATAATTTTCCCAAAAACAATAAAGCAGTTACAACATGAACTTTAAAGCTTTGGCAATCGATATAACTCTCAGCACTGTACCCTCCAATAACAGTGCTCATATCCCTTGTCATCCCTTTAAAATTCATCCAAGCAGCTTAGTAATAAACCTTATCCTTAGAAATTCTCGAAGGAACACTATCATAACAACTTATACTTGTCATCAAAGATATTACGCTACACTGAAATCTTAAACCTTAAATAAATTTTACTGCAATGAACAAAGTATACTTATCCATTATCTTCCCACAGATAAACAAACGTCTGAGCTGTTATGTCTTTTTACAATTGTTCTCCGAAAATCCCACTAATCGACGAATTAATTTTATCATTGACTAATTAGATAGTCAACATTTTTAGATAAAATTTTTATAAATTTCACTATTTATACACTATTTCTTTTGTATTTCAACACATATTTGGCATCCAATTTTAAGATTTAGAAAACCTCAACAAATGAATAATAAGTATGCTTTATTTTCTTTTAAATTAGATATTGATTATCACCGTTTTTATACATTTGCATTCAGACTATTGAACATTTGACAATCTTCGAACTTCAACTTGTTACATTTGTAAATATTGTAATATTAGATAAAATAACTGACCTATTAGTATCACTAATAGGTCAAATTTGTAACACTTTTATGCTATTTCTGCTTAATTTAATTTGATTGTATTAATATCTAAAGATTATATAAATCAATGATGTTCCTTAATCTTACTCAACATCAGGATTTCATAATATTTATTGTTTTAATGTAATTTATGAGTTTTTTCCACCTTTTATCAAAAATAATTTCTCCAACACTGTTATAATACTATAAAAATATAGTAACAAATGTAAAACACTTGTAAAAAAATAGCGGTCAAAGGACATCCCACATACCCTTGACCGCTACACAAATTGGCTTCCAGGTGCTCGCGTACGAGCTCCCTTGGCCTAGACAATATTACAAAGCCGCCCCCATAAATCATCAACCCAAAAATTTAAGCCGACAGCTCCTATTTCTTATTTTATATGCTGAATAAGGCTACCTGAAAGCAGCAATGGCACACAAGTCAGCTCCTTCAAAGCTACTAATAAAAATAATTGGCGTAGGATAGTCCTACGCCAATTCCATACGGACTACGTCCTCTTACCAGCAAATGGCGGAAAGGGTGGGATTCGAACCCACGGAGGCTATTAACCTCGCTAGTTTTCAAGACTAGAGCCTTAAACCACTCGGCCACCTTTCCATAATGGTTAATTATACGTTAAAAGTTACTTTCCGTCAAGTACTTTAAGCTAAAGCTGCATCAGTAGCTTTTATAGCCTTTTCCTCAAGAACTAATGCTTCTTGCTCCATTACAGAAATCATACTGATAATTTTAGCATTGTATTCTTCATCCTTAGTCAAACCAAGATTGATATATACGTTGTAAAATTCGCTACGCATCGCAGCTCTTGCAAGCAGAGCACTCACTGTACCATCTGTAATGACATTAGGATTGCCTATTTCAATCAGACGTACTGCTATTTTCAATACCTCATAACTAGCCTGTGCTGCTGCAAAAGGTACTTCTGCCGCCTTTTTAGCAGCCTGACGAATAGCATTTGTTCTTGCAGCCTTTTCCTCTTCAGTATTTTTAGGCAGCTTATAGCAGCTCATAAAGCTATCGAACACAGCTGCATCCTCATCTACAAGCATCAAAAGCTTCTTGCGCAGTGTCTCTACCTCCTGCAGCAATTTTTTTACTTCATCTTCATGCTCTGCAAACTTTTCTTTGCCAACAGTAAGATTAGCTACCATAGATGAAAGTGAAGCAGCCAGCGCACCTGCCACTGCAGCACCACCACCGCCACCAGGAGTAGGATTACCGGAAGCCAGCTTAGTCAAAAAATCTTGACAAGTTAATTCTGTTAAATTTGTCATATCGTGCTCCTATGTATAATTTATTTATAGCTCTAATGGGGCTATTGCTTTAGGAATAGCCAGCGCCTTATTTGCACTACTGCAGCATAAGCATCCAAGGGCTCATCTGGCACAAGCATTCCTAGTGGTACTAGTTTACGCCAACCCTTGGGAGGATTTTCCTGCCAGTATAGCTTACGTGCCTCCTCTGTACTATGAGCTTCACCAATAAAATGTAATGGCAGCTGTGGAAAAACAGCTGCCACATCATTACTAATAGTTTTACTATTGGTACCATCGCCCATAATAACAGCAGCAACAGAAGCACTGCCAACAAATTCGACTAGCTCCTTACGCATATCTGTAGTTACAGCAATATGCAGAGCCTCGATCCTACCAGCCTCATCCGTCAAAGCTAGACCTGTTTTACTGCGTCCTGGATCAATACCCAATAGCTTAGTCGTCATCTCTAGGAATAACCTCCATACGCACACGTACGGGACCAGCTGTAGTAATATCACCATCAGCATATGCCTTTAGGGTAAAGTTTCCTTTAGCCTTTCTGATTTGATTACTGCAGTCAATCATTGTTGCTGCGTCAATATTACCAACCTTACCAGTCATAGGATCTGGCAGAACACCAGCCTTAACTGCTTCAAGGTTAATATGATAAAGGAAGGACATAATTACATTTTCGTAATTTACCTCTTTATCTTCTAAATTATAGTCTTCACTATAAATCAAGCTACCATCTGGATAGATGAATTGATTTTCAGTAGCTTCAATATCGCAGACAGCAAGCTCACCAACTATTACGTTAGCAACTGCACGTACACGGAAGAACATATTACCTTTGCTATTATCAAGCATAGCTACAGCTTCATCTACAATGCTCTGAGCAATCCAAATAGCCTGTAAGGGCTGATCCTTTTGCTGTTCCATACCCAAACGCTGCAGAGCTGCAGCATTAGCACTACGCAGAAGCCAATTTACCTGAACGATATTCTCTTCATGAGTAAGACCACCATGCATCACACCAGCATAAATAACCTCGCCAGCACGATAGAATACTTGACCTTCACGCATACTGATGATACCCTTACGCAGCTTATCAGTAGTTTCTTCCAGCTCAGCTATTTCGCCATTAAGCTTTTCTCTAGCCTCGCTCAGCGCCTGAACCTCGTTCTGTGCCAACATGTACTTTTCATTCATGCTTGACAGCTTAGACTCCATATCACGATTACGTTCAGTGCCTAGCTTTATTTTTTCGTCTAGCTTAAGGATAAGCTCCTTCTGCTCATCAACCTGACCTTTGGCTGAAGCCAGTGCCTCTGCAGCAACCACCTTATCCTTGTTTAACTGGCGCAGCTCCTTTTGCAGCTTATCCATACCAAACAGCGCTGTACGTGCACTTTGGGAAGCACCAGCCATAACAACAATTGTTAGCACGGAAATTATAATACCGCCAAGCACGGTCAACAGAATAGAAGTATGCTTTGGTCTTAAGCCAAAGATGGACATTCTCTTCTTGCCGATTTTGCTGCCCATTTTATCTGCCATGTATGCAATCAGACCACCAACGATAGCCATAATCACAATCAATCTTATACCGACCAGCAAACTCCCACCTCCTCAAATTTCCTTTTTAATAAAGCATTATGCGTTTTTAAGGCGCATTAAATAGATACCTGCAGCAATGCAGAGCAGGTTAGGAATGGAACATGCCAGGAACGGAGGAATTACACCGCCCTTACCTAAACCAGAGGTCATGCTCATAATTGCATAATAGATAAAGATTACAATAATACTGATACCTAAACCAATAGAAGAGCTGGTTCTCTGTTTTTGAGTACCCAGGCAAGCACCAATCATAGCAAAGAAAAAGCTTGCCAAAGGAATGGAGAAACGCATATAAATTTCGCACCATTGCTCATTGGTAGGACGATTTTGAATCTCCATAAGACGAATATATTCTCTAAGCTCGCTCATGGTCATTTGGTCCAGTCTTTTTTGTTCCCAGGAAACCTGCTTAGGATTAAAGTTTAAGGGAATAACCTGTTCCTTAAAGGATGCAGAGCTTTGTACACCATCATTTTCATCAATGGAGAAAATTTTACCGTTTACTACACGCCAAGTACCCTTTTCCCAATATGCCTTTTCGCCAGTTTGAATACGAACAATTTTACCATCTTTAATTTCTTCCATAGTAATGTCCGTCATCATATTGGTTTTTTCATCAAATTTAGCAGCATAGGTTACACGTTGAATATCACCACTAGAGGTTTTAACAACTATATGCTCCTGTGTTTCTGGAACTGCGTGCTGCTTAATTTCATAAGTAAGTATTCGTTTAGCCTCAGCCTTGGCATTTGGCACAACCTTTTCTGCCCACACAACGGAGAACATGCTTACAACAAAGCCAACAACTAAAACCGGAGCGACAATACGGTAGTAGCTAATACCACTAGCCTTCATTGCAGTAATCTCGCTGCTTCCGGAAAGCTTACCAAAGGCCATCAGTGCTGCAAGCAGCATGGACATCGGAAAGGTATAGTTGATAATCTCTGCCATATTGTAAACGAAAAAACGACCAATAGTACTCATAGGAGCACCATATTTTGTAATATACTCGGTCATCTTAAACAGCATGGTGCTAGCAATTAAAATGCTAGAGAAAGCAGCAACTGCGAAGATAAAAGGATACAAAAGCTCCTTTAAGACATATTTATCTAAAATTCTTAAACGCATTTTCTGCCTCCTACATACTGAAATTATCGCCGAGGTAGTATTTTCTTGCTACCGGATCATTAGCAATAGTTTCACTGTCTCCGTGAATCAGAATATGACCATCAGCCAAAATATAGGCTTTATCAACAATACTCAGAGTTTCACGAACATTATGGTCAGTAATCAAAATACCAATACCTCTATTGGCCAAGTGTGCAATCATATCCTGGATATCAGCCACTGCAATAGGATCTATTCCAGCAAATGGTTCATCCAGCAAAATAAATGCCGGATCTGTAGCCAACGCTCTAGCAATCTCTACACGACGACGTTCACCACCGGACAATGCCTTGCCCTCGCTATGACGAACATGAGTCAATCTGAATTCCTGCAACAAGGATTCCATCTTAGCCTCTTGTTCAGTATCACTAAGGGGAGTTGTCTCCAATATGGATCTAATATTATCCTCAACAGTCATCCTACTAAAGATGGATGCCTCCTGAGGCAGATAACCAATTCCTAATCGTGCTCTTTCATAGGTTGGCAGATGAGAAATATCTTTGCCGTCAAGTAAAACAGTACCTGCATCAGGCTTTTCCAAGCCAACAATCATATAAAAGGTTGTTGTCTTGCCTGCACCATTAGGTCCTAACAAGCCTACTACAGTACCTTGCTCCACAGTAAAGCTTACACCATCAACTACATTGCGTCCGGAATAGTTCTTCACTAAATTCTTAGTTTCAATAATCAATGCTATTTCCTCCGCTTATGCTAATTTGCTCTCAGCAGCGTGCTCCTTGTTTACTAACGCTGGCTGTTGCTGCGGAATGTATTCAATACGTACATCACCATCAGCAATAGCTACATTGCTATTAGTCAGGCGCAGCTTGTTACCAGATACAGTATTACCATTTTGAGTTGCAGTAGCATTACCAATAAGCTCAACATAACCGCTCTTACTGGTTTCATAAATAACCCTATCAGCAGATGCGCTCAGCTTACGAGCCTGGCTTTCAATTGTTACGCCACCAGTAGCAGTAGCAATACCACTCTTCATATCATAATCAATCTTAGCTGCATCCAGTACACTACCGTCAGTATCGGTTAAACGTGCCCAACCACCTGTGGTTTCAGCATACTCTCTAAGCTTGTAATAGTCAACTCTATCCGCAGCAATAGTCCTACCATCCTTGCTCATAGACGCATTGCCTACAGCGGACATATCGTTTTCGTTATGTACAATAAACTCACTACAAACAATATGTGAGCCGTCCCTGTCAGCAACTACGTTGCCTTTAAGAGTTCCTTGCTTGCTTTTACTGTTAAAGGTTGCATAATCGGCAGTAGCCTTGCCGCCATCCTGCAGTAACACTACATTGCCTCGAGCAACACCATTACCAGTTTTTAAATCATATTCTAATTCATCGGCCTGCACGCTAAACTGTCCCGGTGCGGCCATAGCCGTTGCTGCAATACCAAGGCTCAGTAATGCTGCAGCTACTGTAAGCAGAATTTTCTTCTTATTTATCATTGTATTCGCCGCCTTTCTCGACCTTAGCATGGCCCTTTAGTTTAATCTTTTCAAAAGCACTAGTTGTTTCTACGAAATCAGCCTTTGCCATCCATTCGCCCTTGTAGAACTCTACATTACCTTCTGCAGTAATAAGCTCATCCTTTTGCTTCCAAGAAATTTTGTCGGCTACAATCTTGCCACCAGAGTTTAAGGTAGCCTTCACGTTACCCTCCAGTGCAAAATCATCCATATCATTTTCTACATAGCCTTTATCAGCATTAACTTCAATAACACTGCCATCAGCACGATAAATCTTGCCATTAATGCCCTTTAAATAGCCAACCTTTTTTACATGGTCGTTCTCAAGCTCTCCAACCTTGAACTCCCATAACAGTTTACCTGCCTGCTCTCTCTTTACAACAGTATTCTTCAGGGTTGCATTAATCTGTGCGGATACGCCATTACCAGTTTCCACCTTTACAGGCTCACCGCCAAACACCAACCAGGCAATGATTGCTGCAGTAATGGCAATACCTGCTACTATTGCTAGTATAACCTTTTTATTTGTCATTTACCTGTTCTTCCTCCTCAGGGGGTGTATATGGTGTATTCCAACGATGCTGGAACCAAAGCCAGTTATCTGGATATTCCTTAATAATTTTTTCGACCTCTTGAGTCATCTTCAGGGTTACGTTATAATCGTCCAGCTTCTGATCACCAGTAAACTCATAATGAATAGGATCCTTAACTATGGCCTTATGACCATAGCCATCCTCATTGCGAACTATAAAAATAGGTACAATAGGAGCCTTGAATTTACGAGAAAAATATGCAGGACCAGACGGTGTTGATGCCATTTTGCCTAAGAAAGGAACAAAAATACCGTCATATCCGCCATCCTGGTCAGCAATTAAGCCAAGCATACGACCCTTTTTCATAGCTCGTGCACAGCCTAAAATCTCGCTTGTACCACGTGAAAAAATCTCCTGGCCTGCACCCTTACGCAGCTCATTCATAAAATCACTATAAACACGATTAGGCTGGGGCTTTTCTACAGCACTTAAAGGGAAGCCATTAAGTGCCAAGGAAGCACCAAGCCATTCCCAGTTATCCATATGACAAGCCAACATTACAACGCCATTGCCCTCGTTTAATGCCTCCCACAGAACCTCGGGTCTGTCGTAGGAAACCAAGCCACGGATATTGTCTTTGTTCAATGCAGGCATGTACATAATTTCCATAAAGGTGATTCCCAGCTTTACAAACAGAGACTTTATGGTTGCCTGAGCCTGCTCATCGCTGTAGCCCAAACGTTCA
Organism: uncultured Phascolarctobacterium sp.; assembly: GCA_900552855.1. Classification (GTDB taxonomy): domain Bacteria; phylum Bacillota; class Negativicutes; order Acidaminococcales; family Acidaminococcaceae; genus Phascolarctobacterium_A. Next base: position 13,926 of record USBG01000014.1, read on the forward strand.
CGAATAGTTTCTTCAGCACGAATACGCTGCTTTTTAGCTATTTTATGATATAAATGTCCCACGCCCTTGCCAATAACTACTACTGCCTTGTAGGGCAACCAGGACACCACGGTACTGATAGTTTTCAGCAAATAATATAACCACATTATTGTCTATCTCCCTGGCCACGTTGAAGATAAGAGGCTACAATGCCCTCCCAAACTCCTTGGGCCCGTAAAATTCTTTCGATGGCCTCACGAACAGCGCCACGACCACCTGCAGCAGCCGTTACAAAATCAGCAGCTGCCTTTACCTCACCAACTGCGTCAGCAGGAGCAAATGCTACACCTACTGCTCTATAAGCAGGTAAATCATTCAAATCGTCACCCATATAGGCAATCTGGTGAGCGTCTAAGCCAAGCTCATCAGCAAGCTGCTGCATTTCTACATACTTATCCTTAACGCCCTCTCGTAGAAGCGTAATTCCCAGCTCCTGAGCACGATTATGAATAATACCGCTTTTACGCCCGGTAACAATTGCAATTTGAATACCACTGCGGATAGCACAGCTTATTCCCATACCATCCTTAGCATTAAATGCTTTAAAAAGCTCTCCATCATTACTGATATTGATAGTGCCATCAGTTAAGACACCATCAACATCCAATGCTAGTAGCTTTATATCAGCCAGCTTATGGTCCATTGCCACTTAAACCACACCCTGTCTTACAAGGTCAGTCATATGGAGCAGACCAATAACCTTATGCTGAGAATCAATAACAGGAAGCACGGTAATAGGTTTAGGCTTATTGCTTTCCATTAAATGCAGTGCTTGTGCTGCTAGCTTATCTTCAGTAATAGTTTTAGGTGACTTAGTCATAAGCTCAGTAACAGGCAGCTGTAAAAAGTCTACACCCTTGCTTAAGCCGCGGCGAATATCACCATCAGTCAATACACCCTGCATCACGCCTTCTTCATCAACTACAGAAACAGCACCTAAACCTTTATCAGTAATTACGAAGAGAGCCTCCTGCACAGTGGTGCTGCCCAGAACAACAGGATTCTCGTCACCCTTATGCATAATGCTGCCAACAGTAAGCAGCAACTTGCGTCCTAAAGAGCCACCTGGATGGAAAATAGCAAATTGGCTAGCAGTAAAGTTATGCTTTTGCAAAAGAGCTAATGCCAATGCATCACCATATGCCAATGCAGCAGTTGTACTGCTGGTAGGAGCAAGACCCAGCGGACACGCCTCCTTAGATACACCAACATCTAAAACAACATCAGCATTTTTACCCAATGTAGAAGCTGCATTACCAACCATCGCAATCAGCTTAGCACCAATACGACGTAAGGAAGGTAAAATATTTAAAACCTCACCTGTTTCACCACTATTGGACAATGCAATAACAACATCGCCACTGGTAACCATACCCAGGTCACCGTGAATGCCCTCTGCAGGATGCAGATAGAAGGAAGGCGTACCAGTGCTGGCCAATGTAGCTGCCATTTTTCTGCCGATAATACCGGACTTACCCATACCAGTTATAACAACGCGACCTTCACAATCTAAAATCAAGCGAATTGCCGCAGCAAAATTTTCATCAATTCGAGGTACCAGCTCCAGAATAGCTTCAGCCTCCATACGCAGTACGTCCTGCGCGTGTTTAAGCATTGCTTCCATTTACAAACCTCCTTAGCTTAACCGCGAACAATCTTATCAATAGCTAAAACGTCCTGCAGCAGCTTTTTCAGAGAATCAAGACGAACCATATTGGGGCCATCGGAAAGTGCCTCAGCAGGATTGTCATGAACCTCCAGGAAAAGTGCATCAATACCTACTGCAGCAGCCGCTCTTGCCATATGAGGAACATATTGACTTTGACCGCCGCTGGAGGTACCTTGACCGCCAGGAATCTGTACGCTATGAGTAGCATCCATAACCACAGGATAACCAAGCTCACGCATAACAGCCAAGCCACGCATATCAGTTACTAAGGTATTATAACCAAAGCTAGCGCCACGCTCTGTCAGCATAATATTTTCATTGCCAGCTTCCTCAACCTTCTTAATAACGTTTTTCATGTCCCAAGGAGCAAGGAATTGACCTTTTTTTACATTTACGGTTTTACCAGTCTTAGCAGCTGCATATACCAAATCAGTCTGACGGCATAAAAATGCAGGAATTTGCAGAATATCTGCTACCTCTGCAACCTTTTCTGCTTGCCAAGGTTCATGGATATCAGTTACTACAGGAACACCTAGGTCCTTTTTAATTTGTGCTAAAATTTTCAAACCCTCTTCAATGCCAGGACCACGGAAGGAAGCGTAGGAGGAACGGTTTGCCTTGTCAAAGGAAGCCTTAAATACATAAGGAATACCTAATTCCTGGCAAATCTCCTTGGTACGCTGACCAATCATCAGGCTACGCTCATAGCCTTCTAAAACACAGGGGCCAGCCATCAAAAGCAGCGGATGACCTTGACCAACCTGATAATCACCAACTTTAACTATATGCATGGTATACCTCCAGAATATCTATTATTTCATTTTAGCAAACAGCTCATTTACTGCAGCCAAATCCTCAGGAGTATCAACACCGATACCCTGGAAATCACTCTCTAAAACCTTGATGCGATAGCCATTTTCTAAAGCACGAAGCTGTTCCAAGCTTTCTGCTCTTTCTAAAGGAGTAGGTTCTAAGGCAGCATATCTTAGTAAGAAATTACGGCGATATGCATAAATACCTACATGCTTGAATACCTTATAGTCAGCCGGTTTATTACGCGGATAAGGCATCAGACTACGAGAGAAATAAAGAGCATAGCCATTCAAGTCAGTTACAACCTTAACTGCAGCAGGATTATCGTAATCCTCTTCATTCATCAAGGTTTTCATGGTTGCCATTTGTAAATCAGGATCCTCTTCAAAGGAAGCTGCCAAACGGTCAATTACCTCTGGTGGAATCATAGGCTCATCGCCTTGAACATTAACAATTACATCAACATCAGGATACATCAAAGCAACCTCTGCCAAACGGTCAGTACCACTAGGATGGTCAGGAGAAGTCATAACTGCGTTGCCGCCAGCCTTTTCTACGGCCTCCTTAACAAGCTCATTATCAGTAGCTACAACTACTTCACTGGGAAGCTTTGCCTGACTTGCACGTTCAAACACATGTTGAATCATCGGCTTGCCTGCAATCAAAGAAAGCGGCTTACCAGGAAGTCTGGTAGAAGCATAACGCGCAGGAATTACACATAAAACCTTCATTACTTATTCGCTCCTTTTTCAATAGCATTATCAATATATTCTCTAAATTTATCCATACCCTCTGTAATACAAATATCCATATTCAGGATGTACAGAGGAATTTCTCTATCAGAATAAATAAATTCTGTAGGAATCTTAACTGCGTCCTTTGCAGTAGCTACCATAGCTACTGCCTTAAGACTGCTAGCACGCTCGTTAATATATTGCATTTCCAGCATACCATAATCATGATGGTCAGGATAACGAACTGCCTCCATAATATTCAGGCCAATACTGGATAAGGTCTGCTCAAAGGAGGACGGATTACCAATTGCTGAAAATACCATTACATCCTTACCACGCAGCTCCTCAAGATCTCTGTAGTTATTGGAAATACCTTTATACCAATCAGCAATTTCCACAAAGTTTTTAGGATGATGTACACTTTCTACAACAGGAGCACCTGCATTATACTTAGCAATAGTTTTGCGCAGCTGCATACGGCTAAGCTTGCTGCTTTGGTCAGTCTTGGTCAACAGGAAAATGCCACCGCGATTAAGGTTTTCCAAAGGCTCACGCAGTGTACCGCGAGGCAGCACACAACCATTGCCAAACATATTTAAGGTATCAACTAAAACAACATCTAAATCACGCTCTAGCTGCCAGTGCTGATAACCATCGTCCATGATGATTACCTCAGCCTGCATTTTTTCTACAGCGTAGCGACCGGTTACAGCACGGTTCTTACCGATAATTACAGGAATACCAGGCAATGTTTTAGCCATCAGATAAGCCTCATCACCTGCTTCATAGGCAGTCATGAAGATTTTTTCGCCATTGGAAACAACGCCAATCTCCTTACCCCAATGAGAGCGATAGCCACGGTTGAGGATTACAACACGATAGCCCATAGCCTTAATAATTCCTGCCATTTTTTGAGCAGTAGGAGTTTTACCAGTACCGCCAACAGTAATATTACCAATAGAAATTACACAGCAGGGCAATTTAACTCTACGCATAATGCCAGAATTATACATGGTCAGCTTGCAGCTTACACCAAATTCGTATAAATAAGACATACCTCGTAAAACCGCCAAAAGCACCCATCCTAAGAAGGGAGTATCTGGGCCGTAGGCCAGCTGAAGAATGTATTGGATAATAGCATCTCCATGACGCAGACGCGCACCACCCTCATCAGTAAGATTACGGGTATTAATAGGATACTCAGGATATTCCTTAGCAGGTACAGCTGTCAAATCAAGTAATTCCTTTAAATACATTATGCTGCGTACATCCGCACCACGATTTTCGCGAATAACCTGGATTGATGCTTCTCCCATAGCTTGACGACGTGCATCATTTCTTATAATATCCAAAAATTCATTGGTCAGCTCTGCATTGTTATTAACCATTTTGCAGGCCTTTACCTTGCTCAGCAAGGAATAGGAATCCTTAAAGTTCTGCATGCTAGGACCTACAATAATAGGCTTAGCGTGAGCTGCTGGCTCAAGAACATTGTGACCACCAGTATTGCTAAAGGAACCACCTACAAATACTACATCGCCAATAGCATAAATGCGACCAAGCTCGCCAATAGTATCAATTAAAAGTACTGGGTAATTTTTGCGAGCGCCCTCCTGCTCCTTCATAACAGAACGATATCCTGTTTCATAGCCATAGCTGCTTGCCAGCTTAGCAATTTCATCAGCTCTAGTAGTTTTTCTAGGAGCAATTACAAGGCGTGCATCAGGGTATTCCTTACGAACGCTTTGGAAGGATTGGAAAAGAACCTTTTCTTCACCAGGATGGGTAGAGCCTGCAACAATTACAGGATAGGCATTGCCGATACCCAGCTCTTCTCTATATTTTGACAAATCCTCAGGAGTTACCTCAGCATAGGTTTGGTCAAATTTAGTGTTGCCAGTAACAAATATTTTGTCACGGTCAGCACCTAAATGAGCAATATACTCTGCATCAATGCTGGACTGCATACAGAAACGGGTTACAGTATTCAGCATATCGTCCCAAATACCGTACAGATAACGATAGCTTTTAACGGATTTTTCAGAGATACGACCATTTACCATCATTACCGGTATATGGCGTTCACGAATTGCACGTAAGAAATTAGGCCACAGCTCTGTTTCAACAGGCATAAATACGCCAGGGTGAATACGCTTAACCATGGATTCTGCTACAAATGGCAAATCCAAGGGAAAGTAGATAATTGCATCTGCCTCAGGAATAATTTGCTTAGCCATATTATAGCCACCTACAGTAAATGCAGATACTAAAATTGGACGGTCAGGCATTTCCTTACGAATCTGCTTTACAAGAGGACTTGTTGCAACAATCTCACCTACAGATGCGCCATGAATCCAAATACAATCCTTGCACTTAACCTTTTCTATTTCTTGTTCATTAAGTCTGCCTAAGCTCTGCTTAAAGCGTCGCCCAAAGCCTTTTTCTGTAAAAAGGCGATAGGTATAATAGGGCAGTACAAATAGTACAAACACTATTAATATTAAAATATTATATAAAAAATACATTTACTTACCTCTTTTCGCCTTATTGAGCATCCTTGCTGCGATACTGAATCTGGTATAGATGTGCATACAAGCCATTCATTGCCATTAGCTCATCATGGGAGCCTTGCTCAACCAGTTGTCCTTTTTCAAGAACCATAATCTTATCAGCATTCTTAATGGTAGAAAGACGGTGTGCAATTACAAAGGAGGTACGACCAACCATCAATCTGTCCAAAGCCTCCTGTACAACACGTTCACTTTCTGTATCAAGAGCAGATGTTGCCTCATCAAGAATCAATATTTGAGGGTTCTTTAATATTGCCCGGGCAATGGAAATTCTCTGACGTTGACCGCCAGAAATATTCATACCACGGTCACCAAGCTTAGTATTATAGCCGTCGGGCAGCTCCATAATGAAATTATGAGCATTAGCAGCCTTTGCAGCAGCCTCAACCTCTTCCTTGGTAGCATCCAAACGACCATAAAGGATATTGTCATAAACAGTACCGTTAAACAGGACGGTTTCTTGTGGTACAATGCCTACCTGTTCACGCAGTGAATCTAGGGTAACGCCTCTCAGGTCCTGACCATCAATAGTAATGCTGCCACTATCTACATCATAAAAACGAGGCAGCAAGCTTGCTACAGTGGACTTGCCTGCACCGGAAGGACCTACGAAGGCAATCATTTCGCCAGGCTTAACATCAAAGGAGATATTGGAGATAACCTGTTCACCAGGATTGTAAGAGAAGGAAACATCATTAAAGCAAACCTTGCCTTTAGCAGGAGGCAGCTTTTTAGCATTATCAGAATCCTTAATAGTTTCAGGAAGGTCTAAAACGTCAAATACACGCTGCGCAGCAGCCAATGCTTTTTGGATGTTACCAATTACACGGCTCAAGCGTTTAATTGGGTTAGAGATATTAACAGCATAAGTCAGAAAGGCAACTAAGCTACCTGCGGTAATTTCGCCGTTAATAACGCTATTGCCACCATACCAAAGAATGATGGTTACACCAATAGCAGCTACAAACTCAATAGTAGGTGTAAGGGTGGCCATCAGCTGAGCATTTTTCATATTTGCACGGAAATTATTCATGTTTTCCTTATCAAAACGAGCAACCTCATAGCCTTCACGAACAAAGGATTTGATTACACGTGCGGAGGAAACAGTTTCCTGGAGTACGGAGGTAATATCCGCCGCAGCTTCCTGAATACGGCTACCTGATTTACGGATACGTTTGCCAAATAAATCAATAAAGCCTAAAACAAAGGGAAATGTACCAAAGGTCACCAAAAACAGCTTCCAGTCAAGATAAATCATCATTACAATGGAGGCAATAAGAATTACGCTTTCAGTAATCATCTCTACTACATTATCAACTAAAGCACCTTGAAGTGCGCTAACATCATTGGTAACATAGCTCATAATAGTACCTGTTTTATTCTTATCATAGAAAGACATACTCAAACGCTGCAGTTTAGTAAACACAGCACGACGAATGTCAATAATAACTCGTTGTCCGACATAGCTCATTAAATAGCTTTGTCCATAAAAGGCAATACCACGGATAACAAAGATTACTACAATGCTCATAGCAATATAATTTAACATCTCTGTATTTTTGTCGCGCAGCACCTGATCCACCATATCTTTGATTACCCAGGGCAGATATGCAGTACCGCCTGCAGCAATTATGGTGCAAATACCTGCACAAAATGCTCGGAACAGATACGGTTTTAC
>USBG01000015.1 GCA_900552855.1 uncultured Phascolarctobacterium sp.
ATTAAAAGTTGAAAAATCCGTTCTAATTTGCTATTATAGAGATATCGAAAGACAAAGACAAATTGAGAACAAATTTACAAGTATTATACCCCTGCGGTGTACGTAACATTGCTTCACAGGTTTTGAGCCAACACTCTGACCTAGGGAACCTGATTCTCCTCCCACCAAAAACAAGCCTCCTTCGAGTGGACGTTTGCGGTAGGCAGGGAAGGTACCCACCTGCACACGCAGGTTCAAAACATGGAGCAAGACGGCATTGTGGGGATTAATATTTTTGTGGGGGATATATTTAAATATTATATCCCTAAAAGGTGATAAAAGTATTTGTAGCTGCTTAGTTTAGTAAGCAGCTTTTTGTATATGTAATGGAGAAAAATATGCAGGATTTATTTACTAGCCTATTTGAGGAAGAAAAGAAAATAGATAAGCCCTTGGCGGACAGAATGCGTCCTGAACGCTTAGATGATTTTGTAGGACAGTTAGGTGCAGTTGGCGTTGGAAGTCCCCTCAGAAGGATGATAGAGCGCGATATGCTGCAATCAGTATTGTTTTATGGACCACCTGGAACTGGCAAAACTACTTTAGCACAGGTTATAGCCCATGTAACAGGTGAGCAGTTTGTAGCTATTAATGCAGTGTCCAGTGGTGTGCCCGAGCTGCGTAAGCTGATTGCTAAAGCTCAGGAGACACGTCAGCGCGGTATGGGACGTACCATCGTTTTCATCGACGAGATTCATCGCTTCAATAAGGCGCAGCAGGATGTGCTTTTACCATATGTAGAAAATGGTACTATAGTGCTTATAGGCGCTACTACAGAAAATCCTTTCTTTGAAATTAACTCACCTCTTCTTTCACGTATGAAGGTTGTACGCTTGGAAAAGCTGCAGCCTAAGCATATAGAGCAAATACTTTTGCGTGCTGTTCAGGACCCCGTAAAGGGCTTTGGAGGCAGTTTTGAGGTTGAACCTGAGGTATTAGCTATAATTGCTGATTTTGCAGCAGGAGACGCCCGTAGCGCTCTTAATATCCTAGAGCAGGCAGAGTTTATGTTGCCTGAGGAGGGAGAACGCAGATTAACTGTAGATGTATTACGTAGTGTGATAGGTACAGCAATGCAGCGCTACGATAAAAAAGGCGATCAGCATTATGATATTGTATCTGCATTTATTAAAAGCATGCGCGGTGGTGATGCGGATGCAGCACTTCATTATATGGCGCGTATGATGGAGGGTGGGGAGGACCTACGCTTCATTGCCAGACGTATAGTTATTTGTGCTGCCGAGGATGTAGGTATGGCTGATCCACAAGCCTTGGTTATTGCTAATGCAGCGGCTCAGGCTGCTGATTTTGTAGGCTGGCCAGAGGCAAGGATTCCGCTAGCAGAGGCTGTTTGCTATATTGCCACAGCTCCCAAGAGCAATGCCTCCTATATGGCTATAGATGCTGCGTTAAGCGATGTTCGAAAACGTAGCTGCGGTAATGTGCCTAAGCATTTACGTGATGCTCATTATCCAGGTGCAGCTGCCTTAGGACATGGTCTGACCTATAAATATCCTCATGATTTTCCTGGTGGCTGGGTAGAGCAGCAATACTTACCAGATGAGCTTGTGGGTACACGCTACTACGTACCTACGGGACGTGGTAGAGATTTAGATAATAAGAAATAGTCAAAATACACATATTTTTCTAAAATGTTTAGGGCAAATAATAAAGAAAGGATAAAATTTATCAGAAAGAAAGTGGGGAGAAAATGCATATTTTAAGAATTTTTTAGATAAATTTTCCTGAAATATGCAAAAAAATGCCTATATTTAGCATAATAATGGCTTAAAAACCTAGATTTTATGCGGGTTTTGAGAATTTAGAAAAAATCTCAAAAAAAGTGATAAAAAATGCTTGACTTTTAGGTGAGTAATCTGTATAATATCACTTGTAGCTGACAACAACAAGTCAGAAACGAAAGATGGCCCGGTGGTTCAGTTGGTTAGAATGCCGCCCTGTCACGGCGGAGGTCGTGGGTTCGAGTCCCATCCGGGTCGCCATCTTGCCTCGGTAGCTCAGTTGGTAGAGCAAAGGACTGAAAATCCTTGTGTCCACAGTTCGATTCTGTGCTGAGGCACCATGAAATTTACACCTGCATATGCGGGTGTTTTTTTGTATCTTGATTTATATATTGCCCCAGCAATAACTAGTTACTTAACGGAGGATATTATGTTTAACTATACCTTTGAAAAATTTTTCCATGAAGTTACCAGTCCTTATGTTTGGGGCTGCATCCTGCTTCTTGCCTTAAGAGCTGAATACAAATGCCTTAAAACTAAGGATTATCCTCATGCGGCTGCATTCCTTCCCATCATTATCGGCGCAGGCGTTCTGCTGGCTGCCGCTATGAATATGCTGCCTGAGTGCTTAGCAGTTTATTTTGCTTAAATTTTATAATACCCAAGCCTGTCTTCTTTTATGAAGGCAGGCTTTTTATGTGCTTGCACCTCACTGCAGGTACTATTATTGACACATAAATATAGTAGAATTTTTAACCTATTCTCTAAAACCACATCAATTTAGTGACTCATTCCTGCCTCTACCCTTCAATCTAATATGCGCATATAAAAAGGTGCTTCAGCATAAAACCGAAGCACCTTTCCTTGTATAGCAATTACGCAATAGCTACTACATCAAAGCCAATATCTTCAATGGCTTCTTGTAAAACAGCATTCTCTAATGCCACACCTTCAACAACAGCATTGTTATTAGCCAGGCTTACCTCAACCTTGTCCACACCGTTTACTGCTGCAAGAGCGTCCTTAACAGCCTTTACACAGTGTTCGCAATGCATGCCTTCAATGGAAATAGTTTTTACCAAATCAATCACTCCTTTACTTATTTATCTCAAACATCCTTATTCAGTCCGCCGAGAACTCTAGCTGCATTATTAGCAGCTTATTTTTATCACTAAAGCCTTATGGATAAAACCATAGAATATACTAATGCATAAAGCAACCCTACGATAGTGCTTAATAGCTTCCACTATACCACGCAAAAATTTAACAATCTACTCATAGCTTAATAAAGCGCAAGCGTAAGGCATTACTTACAACGGACACAGAGCTAAAGCTCATAGCAGCAGCGCCAATCATAGGATTTAGCAGCCAACCCCAAATTGGATACAGCAGCCCTGCCGCTAAGGGTATGCCAATAACATTATAGAAAAACGCCCAAAAAAGGTTTTCCTTAATATTCCTCATAACCTTATTGCTTAGCTTAATAGCCCTAGAAACATCAAGTAGATCGCTTTTCATAAGTACGATATCTGCGGCTTCCATGGCAATATCAGTCCCTGCGCCAATAGCAATGCCCACATCAGACCTTGCCAAGGCAGGGGCGTCATTAATGCCATCACCAACCATGGCAACCCTGTGTCCCTGCTCCTGTAGCTCGCGAACTATTCTTTCCTTATCCTGAGGCAGTACCTGAGCAATAACCTCATCTACGCCAACCTGATTTCCTATAGCTCTAGCTGTCGCTTCATTATCACCGGTCAGCATCAAGACTTTGATATTCTGTTTTTGCAGCTGATGGATGGCTTCTGCACTAGTAGACTTCACAGTATCTGCCACAGCAATAATTCCTAACAGCTTACCGTCATAGGAAAAATACAATGGTGTTTTGCCATTACTTGCCAACGCCAATCCCTGCTTCTCATAATTCTGCATAGCAATACCAAGCTCCTGCATTAAAAGCAAATTACCTGCTGCACATTCTCTACCATCAATCCTAGCCTTAAAGCCTTTGCCTGCCAGCATTTCATATTCAGTTGCAGACTTAAGCTTCAAAGCTTTAGCAGATGCAGACTGCACAATAGGCTCTGCCAAGGGATGCTCAGACAGCTTTTCCATAGAAGCAGCTATTAGCAAAAGCTCCTCTTCATTATTTACGGCAATAATATCAGTTACTCTTGGCTTTCCCTCTGTAACTGTGCCAGTCTTATCCAAAACAACAGTATCAATACTATGTGCTTTTTCTAAGGATGCAGCAGATTTTATCAAAATACCGTTAGCAGCACCACGCCCCGTACCAACCATAATTGCAGTAGGAGTAGCCAAGCCCAGAGCACACGGACAGGAAATAACAAGAACGGATATTGCTATGGTCAACGCAAAATGAGCCGATTCACCTAAAGCCAGCCAAATCAAAGCTGACACAAAGCTGATAGTAATAACTATAGGCACAAAAACACCACTAATCTTATCAGCCAGCTTGGCAATAGGTGCCTTAGAGGAGGTTGCCTGATCCACCAGCTCAATTATTTTAGACAAGGTGGTGTTTTCACCAACGGCAGTTGCCTCCATTCTAAAATAACCACTTTTGTTAATAGTGCCACCAACAACTTTATCCCCCACAGCCTTATCTACAGGCAAGCTTTCACCTGTAATGGCACTTTCATCCACAGCACCACTGCCTTCAATAATAGTGCCGTCAACAGGTACCACTGCGCCAGATTTTACAACCAAAACATCTCCAGCTAAAACTTCATCTATAGGAATTTCACCCTCCAAACCATGTCTCTGTACTAAAGCAGTTTTTGGAGCTAGATTCATCAGCTTAGCAATGGCATCTGAGGTACGGCTTTTGGCGCGGGCCTCTAAAAACTTACCCATTGTAATTAACGTTAGAATCATAGCTGCAGATTCAAAATATAGGGCATCCGCAAAGCCCTGCAGCAGCTCCGTTCTTCCATGACCAAATGCGTAAGCCAAGCCAAAAACAGCATACAAACCATATATGAAGGAGGCGCCACTGCCAATAGCAATTAAGGAATCCATATTGGGTGCTTTGTTCCATAAATTTTGCATACCATGAATAAAATATTTACGTCCTACAACAAGCACCGGAATGCACAAAAGCAGCTGTACTAAAGCACTTATAAGCTCATTTTCCATACCCAATAAGAACTGAGGCAAAGGCCAGCCATACATCTTACCCATATGTAAATAAAAAATAGGTACTGTAAAATACGCTGATAAAATTAATCTACTTTTCAGCTCTGCCATCTCCTGTGCCGCTGTATCTACAGCCTCCGTCTGTACCTGCTGCTTTTGCAAATGCAGCGCAGCCCCAAAGCCTAGCTTTTCTATACGGGCAATTATTGCAGACCTTTCTACAACAGCTTCATCATAATCAATATAAGCATTATTTTTGAGCAGATTAACAGAAATTGCTTCCACACCCTGCATCTTACTAATAACCTTTTCTATTCTTGATGAACATGCTGAGCAGCTCATTCCCTTTATATCAAGTAATTCCCTACGCATTTATTCACATCCCTTCAGTTAGCTTATGCTATCTCTAATTATAATCAAAAGGATATAAATTATCAAGAATATCGCTTCAACTATTCATAGATTATTTCTGTAAATATTTTTACGACGAAACAAATGCCCTTAAAGAAAATAAATTTAAAAACTGCCAATAATTTTTCATATTTTTAATATCTACAAATTTAATACTTATGTTATAATATGACTTACCAGTCAATGATTTTTTGTTTTAAAGGTTGTGATAATCCATGCTACTAAATATGACCGAAGGTAAGCCTATTAAGCTTATCCTCCCCTTTATGGTTCCCCTCTTAATAGGAAATGTCTTCCAACAGCTTTATAATATTGCTGACGTCATTATCGTTGGACGTACAATTGGCGTTAACGCCCTAGCTGCTGTTGGTGCTGTTACACCGCTTTTTATGATGGCTATGGTATTAACCATTGGACTTAGCAACGGCTGCTCCGTAGTAACAGGACAGCGCTATGGTGCCGGAGATATGGACGGAATGCGCCGCAGTATTGGTACAAGTACTATTTTAAGTACAGTTTTTGTACTCCTTATAATGCTTATCTTTCACATCATTATCGATCCAGTATTAGTACTTATGAATATCTCTCCTGAGCTTATGACTGATGCTAAAGCCTATGTAATGATTATCGTAGACGGTCTCTTTGCTATGATGGCTTACAACCAGCTATCAGCCATTATGCGCGCCCTAGGCGATAGTAAAACGCCACTATATTTCTTAATAGTTTCTTCCATCGTCAACATATTCCTTGCCTTGGCCTTTATCCTCTGGCTGGGCTGGGGAGTCCCCGGCAGCGCCATTGCCCTAGTTATTGCTCAGGCAATTTCAGCTCTCCTCTGCTTTATCTATATTTATAAAAAATTTCCTCAGCTTCACTTAAAAAAGAAGGATTTTAATATGGATTGGGCAGAAATCTGGGAGCATCTCAGAATGGCTATGCCTATGGGCATTCAGTTTCTTGTTCTGGGATTAGGAATTATTATTGTACAAGCAGTCTGCAATAAATTCAGCACTGCAGAAATTGCCGGCTTTACCACAGCACTGCGTGTAGAACAGCTAGCTCTGCAGCCCATGATTTCCTTTGGTATTGCAATGGCCGTTTTTACTGCTCAAAATTATGGTGCACGCCGTTTTGACCGTATTAGAGAGGCAGTAACCTCCTGCTCCAAGCTTAGCTTAGGCTTTAGTGTTATTGCTGCCATACTTATCTTTGCCTTTGGCGAGCAAATCATAGGAATTTTTCTTGATAACCCAGACGCCGCAGTTATTGAAGCAGCTCATCTATATATTTTATATACAGTTCCTGTATATTTCTTTCTTAGCCAAATCTTTATTTTCCGTAATGCCTGCCAAGGAATGGGTATTGGTATGATTCCCATGCTAGCAGCCACAATCGAGCTTATGACACGCTCCTTTGCTGCCATGTATCTTAGTGATATTTATGGCTATATCGGCTTATGCTTAGCAGAACCAATCTCATGGATAAGCTGTGCAATTTTTGTTTACTTCAGCTACCGCTATTTTGTCAAAGTACTGGAGGAACGCTGCCAGCTTAGTCAGTAATTGTGTCTATAAAAATTAAGAGGCTGACACTTTTTAGTGTTAGCCTCTCTTTTTTCGCCTATTTTTCTTTTACAACAGTATTGCTAATCTTACCAATACCTTCAATTTCGACCTCAACTAAATCACCCTCATGCATAGTACCTACACCTACAGGAGTACCAGTCAGGATAAGATCGCCTGCATCCAAAGTAAAGCATTGAGAAATAAAGCGCAGTATCTCATAAGGACTGTAATACATATCACTTGTACGTGCATGCTGCTTTAACTCACCATTAACCCATAGCTTGATTTCTAGGTCATTAGGATTTAACTCTGTTTCTAACCATGGACCAAGGGGGCAAAAGGTATCAAAGGACTTGGAGCGCAGCCATTGATGCTGCTTGCGCTGAATATCTCTAGCAGTAATATCATTAGCGCAGGTATAGCCTAAAATATATTTATGAACATCCTCAGGCTTAACATTCTTCATCTTCTTTTTCACTACAATACCAAGCTCAGCGCCATAGGCCAGCTCTTTTACTACCTTAGGCCAAATAATATTATCATTGGTGCCAATAACAGTATGAGCAGCCTTAGAAAATAATCCCGGTTCACCAGTAGCCTCTACACCATGCTCAGCTGCATGCTTAGGAAAATTAAAGCTTACACAGATAATCTGACGAGGTACACAGGGGGCAAGCAATCTAACGTCCTGCGGCTTAAAAATCTCATCAGTAATCTGCCAATAGGTCTCTAAGCTGCCATAAACGCAGCGAATAACATCACCATCTACAAAGCCTAAACGAACCTTGCCAGTGCGCTTGTCCTCAAAACGAACACATTTCATTATAACCCCTCCATAATCTGCATTTTTCGTTCTCTAAAATATACAGGTTTAAGATTAACGGCCCTAGCCAAAGCTATTGCCTCACTCATACGTCGCCCCACATGCTCCTTGTAATGAGCATCACTTCCAAGAGTACAGTATTTTCCTCCAAGCTCCTGATACCGCTTATATAAAAGCAAGAGTCCTTGAACTGCCTTTTCATCATCAAGACGACGAGTATTAATTTCAATAGGTTTATTTTTTTCTATTAAAAGCTTAAATAGCTTATCAAACAGCTCTGCATTATCCTCTAAACGCAGCTCTCGCTCAGCACCAACATATGGCCAATAGCGACAAATATAATCTATATGTGCAAAAGCATCAAAATTATCATGCTGCTCTACACAAAGAATAGAGTCACATAAAAACTCCTTGATTACTTCATCCCTAGTACGTCCAGCATAGCTAGTCTTTTCATACAAATCCCTGTGTCCTGCACAATGAATAGAGCCTAATACAAAGTCAAAATCATGACCTGTAGCAACCTTTTCATCAGCCTCAGTAGTTTGAACCTGCATACCAATTTCTATACCTATCAGCCTGCTTTTGCTTCTATAGGGAGCAAAAGCACTAAAGCAGGCATCTATATCGTATGTAAAAGCCTCAGGATTTGTTGGATAATCATAATCCCAATGCTCAGTCAAGGTCATACCTATATTTTCCGCAGCAGCAGCGGCTACAGCATCAGGAATCTTCATACTGCTATCGCAGGAAAATTCGCAATGCATATGGGTATCAAAAATCATATCCTATCACCCTTCCGTAGCTATTATTTTATCAAATTGCTTTGAAAAATCAACTATCAGTAAGCTCTTTGCTGATAAGTTTACATAAAAATCAAAAATCCATCTACTCACTACATAAACAAGATTAAATTACTTTATTCCCACAAAGTAGAAAAATCTCCACTTAAAACAAAAGCAGCCTGCCAGAATATACTGACAGGCTACCCCTTAGCAAACTCAATATTAAACGTTAAAACGGAACTCTACTACGTCGCCATCCTGCATAACGTATTCCTTGCCCTCTAAGCGAACAAGGCCTTTATCACGCGCTGCAGCCTTAGAGCCACAGGTTACCAAATCGTTATAAGAAACAATCTCTGCACGAATAAAGCCACGCTCAAAGTCTGTATGAATCTTGCCTGCAGCCTGAGGAGCCTTAGTGTTTTGCTTAATAGTCCAAGCACGGGACTCAATTTCACCAGCGGTCAGGAAGGTCATCAGGCCAAGCAGCTTAAAGCCAGCCTTAATCAAACGGTCTAAACCAGCCTCTTCCAAGCCAGCCATTTCTAAAAATTCCTTAGCCTCGTCAGCAGAAAGCTCGGCAATTTCACTTTCCATTTTTGCAGAAACAATAATAACCTCTGCATTTTCTTCAGCAGCATATTTTTGTACAGCCTTAACGTGTTCGTTGCCACTGCAATCAGCAACCTCGTCCTCTGCTACGTTAGCAACATAAAGAACTGGCTTCATAGTAAGCAGATGCAGCTCACCTAAAAACTCCTTCTCATCATCATCCAAATCAATACGACGTGCAGGAATAGCCTCGGAAATACCAGCCATAACCTTTTCCAGTACAGCCTGCTCCAGCTTAACCTTTTTATCGCCGGTTTTTGCCAGCTTAACCAAACGCTCCTGGCGTTTTTCTACAGTTTCCATATCAGCCAAGCACAGCTCGGTATTAATGATTTCAATGTCACGCAGGGGATCAATGCTACCCTCAACGTGGGTAATATTGCCATCCTCAAAGCAACGTACAACCTGAGCAACTGCGTCTACCTCACGGATGTGAGCCAAAAATTTATTGCCCAAGCCTTCACCCTTGGATGCACCCTTTACCAAACCTGCAATATCAACAAAGCGCATTGCAGCAGGAACAACCTTACGGGATTTGAACATCTCACTTAAAACATCTAATCTTTTATCAGGAACATCAACAACGCCTACATTAGGCTCGATGGTGCAGAAGGGGTAGTTTGCAGCCTCTGCGCCTGCCTTAGTAATAGCATTAAAAAGTGTACTTTTGCCAACGTTAGGCAAACCAACAATACCAACCTCTAAATTTGTACTCACAGTAATCGCTCCTCGTCCTATATTTTAGCAATAGCTTAGAAACATCTATATCTAATATATTTTACAATACTACACAGCTTTATGCAATGATTTATACATAAAAAGCACCTTCCGCATTTTATGCGCCATTAATTGTACTAGTCTTTAAGTCATTACTACTCTTACAGTACGTATTTATAAGTTTGTATATTTTAGTATTTACACCTTTTCATTTGTCCCAAAGGCTTATCGCTTCTCCTAAAATAAAAAGCAAGTCCATGTTCCACTATACAGCAAAACATGGACTCTTAATATTGAATTAAGTACGTTTTTATTAAATATTAATAGTATTTCAGCTCAACATCGCCCAATGCACCAGTCTCAGGATTAACATCTACCTGACCACGATATTTTTCAGTAGAGAAGTAAACTTCATATTCTACCATATTATCATCACGGTCAATGTATACGGACAGATTTTTAGCTTCAGGATATGCCTTCAAAACTAAATCCTGTGCCTGCTCAGGAGAGAGTACAGCCTTAGTAGCCTTAGTGGGAACCATTCTATCTACTTCAACCTCTAAAACCTTATTAGTAAGAACAGAAACCTCTACCTCATAACGGTCGCCTGCAGCATCCTTAAAGTAAACGTTACATTTACCTTCATCCACATAGGAGTTAATACCCTTGCTGCCTGCAGGAACCTCTGCTTTTGCTGCAGCAATTACCTCATCGTTATCAGCTGCAAAAGCCATTGCAGAAGAGGAAACTACTCCTAAAACACCAAGAGTGAGAGCTAATTTTTTCAACATGAAATTCATCTCCTTTATATGTTATTTAAGTTAATCATTCCGATTAATTTACTATGATTATTTTACTTTAATATTATAATTTTGTATATAGTAGATTATTATATTTCTCAAATTATTCACAAACTAAATATTTTTATCATTTATAGTTCACATTTGTACTTATACGCTGTCTACTTTAATCAAATTTGTTGTTTGTGCAACAAATTTAAAGCCGAATTCAGCATACACTGAACCCGGCTTTATCTTTATTAGCTTGCTAGATTTAAGCAGTAGCTCTTATTTCTTTTTCATTAAACGATTAGCATAGTTACGCATTCCTTGGTCTGCAAATTGTTTGAAGTCTGCTGGTGGAAGTTCAAAGGCTTTAGCTACATCAACTACATCACTTATCTCAACAACCTGGAACATAGGCAGACGGCCTGTTTTATAGCCTACAAATTTATCGCTATCCTTTTCATAGTAAAAATACATATAGCTATCATTTCTAGTCATCTTATCATAATCATAGCCAGTATCCACATCATTACCCATTTCTGGCTTAGCATTAAACCAGGTAACAAGATTTTCCGCAAATGGCTTTCTTACATTAGGAAGCTCAGGCAGTCTATCATAGGTTTTATGCAGATAATCAACGGTGTACCAATGACCATCCTTAACAAAGCTGTTACTATCCTTAACGATATTACCAGCACCATCAGTAATGGTAATGCGTTCTGCATTGATACCATTATATTCATTATATTCCACACGATTAATGCGGAAGCGCTTTGCTGGCTCTAAATTTTCATAGGCCTCAGGAGTGAGCAAATCCCTCATATCAAATTTTTGCACAATTACTAAATGGACAGGATGCCTATCACTATTTAGCACATTTCCTAATACATTATATGTACGTTGACCAGGATTAAAGGCCATAGCAACAGCGCACATTACCATAAAAACACAGGTTAATAAGAAAACACGAACATATTTACTCATCGAAACCACCTCGTCTTTAATATCTAGATGCTTTTATTATATCACGGCGAAGTAAAAACAGCTAATTTTTAAAACACAGGTTAATATGTTCTTATTTTTGTTAATCCAGCAGTAAAGTATTGTACGGCTACCACTATATTTCACAGCTTAGCAGACACCTTAGAGACACTATATAATTTTCATTTCGTCAGCTTTCAGGAAGGTTATTATCTAAGCTGGCAGTATTATTGCTTTTACAACTAATTTTACGCATAAAAAAACCCTGTACATTACTGTACAGGGTTTTGAATACTTACCGATTATTCGCAAGTAAAGGGCAGCAGTGCAACGCAACGAGCACGTTTGATAGCGGTGGTCAGTTGACGTTGGTGTTTAGCGCAGGTGCCGGAAATACGACGAGGCAGGATTTTGCCGCGCTCAGCAGTTACATAACGGCGGAGTTTAGCGACGTCCTTATAATCGATTTCTTCAACTTTATCAACGCAGAAGCTGCAAACTTTTCTGCGAGGTCTTCTACCTCTTTCACGTTTCATTTCATAACCTCCTTTAGAATGGAATTTCTTCATTAAAGGACACAGCAGAGCCAAAGGAATCCATAGTTCCCTCGTGGGAAGAATCCTTAGATGCATTGTTCATTCTATGAGCTGCTTCAGCATCGCTCTTACGTTCAATGAATTCAAAGTTAGATGCAATAACCTCTGTTACATAACGTTTAGAACCATCCTTAGCATCATAGCTACGAACCTGCAGGCGACCCTCTACGAGAGCGCGCTGTCCTTTAGTGAGACTGTTTCCGCATACTTCGGCTTGTTTACCCCAAAGAACAACAGGGATAAAGTCAGCCTCTCTTTGGCCTTCTTGATTTGCAAAGGGTCGATCCACTGCCAATGTGAATTGGCATACTACCTTACCGCTCGGAGTGTAGCGCACTTCCGGATCACGGGTCAGGCGGCCCAACAAGATAATCTTATTCATAGATTATTCACCTTTTCTAATAATCATGTGGCGCAGAACTTCGTCGGTAATTTTCATAACACGATCCAGTTCTTTGATAGCAGCGGGTTCAGCCTGGAAGGTTACGAGAACGTACAGACCTTCATTCAGATCTTGGATCTCATAAGCAAGGCGTTTTTTGCCCCAACGATCGGTTTTTTCTACATTACCACCGTTTGCAGTGATGAGGTTTTCAAATTTAGCAACAACTGCTTCAAATGCTTCCTCTTCAACGGGTTTAACGATGTACATGACTTCGTATGCTTTCATCACGAAATCACCTCCTCCTTTGGACTTTGGCCCCTCAACGGGAGCAGAAGAAGTATATAATAATATATACAAGCTTGACTATTATAACATTGCTTTCAGCATAATGCAAGTGTTTTACAGACTTTATATTAAAATTTTTCAATTAAATTATAAGAATTGTTCTATTATCTTGCTTAGTGCAGATATAGCTAGTTTTTAGCTGCTTTAGCCTAAGCAAAACTATGTTGGATAATTAATACCTAACACTACACACGATTTATAAAAATATTCATACCACTTAATGCCTTACATATCAAACAAAAAACCGCCTATAGAATCATCCATAAGCGGCCTTTGATTTATTGTCTGTGAGACGTTTACGTTAATTATTTTTTATGCAGGAAGCTCATCATGCCACGCAGCTTTGCGCCAACCTGCTCAGCCTGAGTTTGAGCTGCTCTACGACGCATTGCATTGAATTGCGGACGACCACATTGGTTTTCCAGCAGCCATTGCTTAGCAAAGGTACCATCCTGAATCTCCGCCAGAACCTTTTTCATTTCAGCCTTAGTGGCATCAGTAATGATGCGAGAACCAGTCATATAGTCACCATATTCAGCGGTATCAGAAATAGAATGATGCATCTTAGCCATACCACCTTCGTAGATAAGGTCCACAATCAGCTTCATTTCGTGGAGACACTCAAAGTATGCACTTTCAGGCTCATAGCCTGCTTCTACCAGAGTTTCAAAGCCTGCGTTCATCAGAGCACAAACACCGCCGCATAATACAGCTTGTTCACCAAAAAGGTCAGTTTCAGTTTCTTCGCGGAAGGTGGTTTCTAAAGCACCTGCACGAGTACCACCAATGCCCTTAGCATACGCCAGTGCCAAATCATGTGCCTTACCAGTAGCATTTTGATATGCAGTAACCAGAACAGGAACACCACTGCCTTCAACATAGGTACGACGAACCAGATGACCAGGTCCCTTAGGTGCAACCATGAATACGTCTACATCAGCAGGCGGAACGATTTGACCAAAGTGAATATTAAAGCCATGTGCAAAGGCTAAAGCTTTGCCAGCAGTCAGATTAGGAGCAATATCATTTTTATAGGTTGCTGCTTGTTTTTCATCAGGAATCAGCATCATGATGACATCAGCAGCCTTTGCTGCATCACTAGCGGTCATAACAGTAAGGCCAGCAGCCTCTGCTTTGGGCCAGGATTTAGAGCCTTCATAAAGACCAACAACAACCTTTACACCGCTTTCCTGAAGATTCAGTGCATGAGCATGACCTTGAGAACCATAACCAATGATTGCTACAGTTTTGCCTGCCAGTAATTCTAAATTTGCGTCATTATCATAATACATTTGTACCATTGTAAACACCTCTTATACTTTCCCTTATTTTTGCTGCCCTTATATCAGCTCTGACCAAGAGCTGATTTTTATAAAAGCATTTTATTTTTGCTGTTCTATTTTATCTACAGCTTTTTTATTTCCCTTATTTTCTTAATATAGCTCGGACCAGGAGCTACCAAAGCTATAAGCCTTTTGGCTTAAATTTGCTGCTTTATATTTTTCTATGCAGCTTTTTCTTTCCCTTATCTTATGACTTAGGTCTTTGCTACCTTAACAAAGTCATCTACTACTGCACCTGGAGCAACCATTGGCTCTACCAAATCACCCTGCTGAATAACTGCTTCAATCAAAAACGGTACAGGAGAATCTTGAGCTTTTTTCAACGCTGCTTTAAATTCCTCGCAGGTTGTAGCTCTTACGCCAGCGCCGCCACAGGCCTCTGCAAAGCTGATAAAATCAAAATCACTCAAGATAGTAGATGAATAACGACCGTTGTAGAATAATTGCTGCCATTGGCGGACCATGCCTAAACAGCTATTGTTTACTACTACGCTAATGAGTCTCTTGCCCTCACGCTGAGCAGTAAACATTTCCATACCAGTCATCTTAAAGCCACCATCACCGCTAATGCTAACAACCTGACTTTCCTTAGCAGCAAAGGCTGCACCAACTGCTGCCGGAAGGCCAAAGCCCATAGTACCGCAGCCACCTGATGTCAGATGATGACGAGGCTTGTCAACAACTAAGTTTTGTGCTGCCCACATCTGATTTTGACCAACATCAGTTACGTAGACAGTATCATTATCAAGAGTAGTGCTCATATATTTCATCAGCCATGGGGCTGTCAGGCGTTCTCCTGAAAGCAAGCTTCTATCTTCTGTTGCATCCCATGCTCTGATTGTTTCCCACCACTGCTTATGCTCTGCTTCCTTGACCAGAGGAAGCAGCTTAGCTACATTAGTTTTCACATCACCCATAAGGGGGAGTGCTGCAGCTACATTTTTATCAAATTCAGTAGGATCAATATCTAACTGAATGATTGTTTTATGACCAACATAACGGCTTCTATCACCAGTTACACGATCACTAAAGCGGCTTCCTGCTACAATCAGCAGGTCTGCTTTTGCTACCGCCATATTAGAGGCTATATGTCCATGCATACCTGTAAGACCAAGTGAATTTTTATGAGAACCAGGAAATACACCTAAGCCCATCAAAGTACTAACCACAGGAAGATCTGCTTTTTCAGCCAATGCTAACAGCTCTTTTTCTGCTCCGCTGTTTATAGCACCACCGCCTACTAAAAGGACTGGATTCTTTGCATTATTCAATGCTTCTGCTGCCTTTTCTAAAGCATCTGCTTCAGCTGCTTCTCTTTTTATTTCTACCGCAGCCTCTGCTTCAACCCATTCAATCTCTTCTACCTGAATACTGCTAGGAATATCTACTAGTACAGGTCCAGGACGGCCCTCCTTCGCCAGAGCGAAGGCTTTACGTAAAGCTGGAAGCAGCTCGCTGCCCTTGCGGACCATAATGTTATATTTGGTGATTGGCATTGTCACACCAACAATATCGATTTCCTGGAAGGAATCTCTGCCAAGCATACTTACAGCAACCTGACCTGTAATTGCTACTAGCGGAACAGAATCAAGATAAGCCGTTGCCAAACCCGTTACAATGTTGGTTGCACCAGGACCGGAGGTTGCTATGCAGAAACCGGTTTTGCCACTAGCTCTGGAATAACCATCAGCCGCGTGGATTGCGCCTTGTTCATGAGCAGTAAGCACTGTTTTAAGTGGAGAATCATAAAGCGCATCAAATAGGGGAATTACTGCGCCGCCAGGATAACCAAAGGCTGCATCTACCCCCTGCTCAAGGAGCACCTTTACTATGGCTTGAGAGCCCTTCAACTTCATCTATGTGCCCTCCTTAAGCTACGTTTACGGAAACAACTGCAACCTGCTTTGCTAAAAGCTTAGCAACCTGAGCTGCCGCCATATCTGTTAATTCAATTTCTAATTGCAGCTTATCTGCCATCGCGTCCATATGTAAGGAACGAACCTGAGCACCTTGCTTAGACAACACTCTTAACACTCTCGGTAATAAAGTTTCATCATTCATGCCAGTTACAAATACCTTTTCAAACATTTTCTTATCCTCCAAAATCTTGCTTAATTTTTGATGGATTAAATATGGGGGCGTAGGCTCGTAAGCTAAATAAAAAACGCCCCTGCATACACATATGCAGGGGCGTATAAAATACGCGGTACCACCCTAATTTATTACTTAGCACCAGTCCATCAACCGGCTCAGAAATAACGCATCTGTTGCGCATCAGTCTACTTGTTAAACTTTCGCTGACGAGTTCATGGGTGATTTAATCAATAAGACTTTGTACCGGCTCGCACCAAACACCGACTCTCTGAAACTTGGTTCTTATCTTTGTTCCCAATCATAACCTTTATGGGTCAATTTGAAATTACTGTTACTATACTCCTATTTTTTATGCTTGTCAACACTTTTTTAGAAAAAATTTAGCGTTTTGTTAAAATTTTCTCTAAAACGGACAAAATCCAGTTTTTTGTTCACTGTTCAAGGACATTTTCAGATAATTCCAACTTTGCCTACTAAATACAGTACAAAAAGACCGTTGTTTTACATTTTGTCCACAAAGCTAAACCGTACATTTTTTACACTTTATGCAATAAAAGCATTCTAACAGAATGATATGTAATTACAGTTTAATCTAATATAAAGCAAAAAATCGCCTAAGCTGCATATTAAAATGCAAACTTAAGCGACTTTATTTTTAATCAAATAATTAAAGTTTTTTCAGGAACTCACCAACAGTTTTATGTACAGCTTCTGCATAAGACTCATGATTCAGCTCCAGGAAGCCTTTAACACTACCTGCCAGATTTGCCTCTTTAGGACTGAGAATCTTTTTATAGCTAGTAGCAAATGTCTTATAAACATCCATATCCTCAAATGCTTCTACACCAACAGCCTCAGTACCAATAGCTTCAGCAATTTTCTTAAAGAGACGCTGATCCTTCTGTGCAATTAGCTTTACAGCCTCCATCCACAGAACGTTATTCAGCTTGAAGTGTACCTTACCCTTCAAGGCCTTCATAGCAACAGCAGGCTCCTCCATAAATTCAGCATTACAGAAGCTCAGACGATAACCAAAGGTGTCAGCAATTTCGCAATGCAGCTTCAGATTAGCATTCATAGCCTCGCTATCCTTCAAAGGATCAAGACATACAGATGTAACCTTAATGCCATTACGCTGCATTTCGTTAGCAATCAGGTAGTGCTCCTGCGGAGTAAGTACCTTGCCAGGCTTGGACAGAGACAGCTCAAAATCAATCTCCCAAGGAGTATTTTTCAGATAGTTGTTGTAGATGTCCTGAACATGCATAATTGCTTCGCCATATTCCAGAACAATGCGCTGCAGCTGTTCCTCAGTAAAGCTGAGCTTGCTATTGCCAACTTTAAATTCAACCTTAAGATAGGAAGCATTTAATGCCGCACGGAAGGTTTCGTTGAACTCTTCAAAGCGTTTATTAACAGCCTCTGCAGACATTTTTTCAATATCAAGATTAATTTTATCACTGCAGTCAAAGCCAATCATGCTGTAGCCATAAAGCAAAGCTTTAACAATTTCTTCCTCGGTTTTCAGACCAGCAGCATTAGCACCATAGCCTTCCTTGTAACCCTTCTCTAAAATACCCCAGGTAGCAGTATCAACAGCCTCCAAAAAGTTACGCTCTAAAGCTGCGCTATCCGCAGGAGTATAGTCAACAAGTACGGGTTTTAGCTGACGTTTAGCAAACAAATCAGATACATGTGCTCCAGCTTCACCTAACCAGTCACTAAAACCAACACTAGTACCCTTAGTACCACATGCAGTAGGAGCTGCCCATTTAACCAAGCGACGTACTAAAGCCGCATTATTAGCATTCATAGGCATAACATCAACCTGAATACCATTAACTTCATCAGTACCATCTACAATCCATTTTTGAGCTGCTGCTTCCTCACCCTGTACAGCTCTTGCAAGGCACTTACCATCCTGAGTCTCAACTAATGCCAGCCAACCGCCGGGAATCTCGCTCAAAGAGTTTTTTATAATTCTTCCTGCTGCTTCATCTAAAGCAGTCATTGCTAACGCTTGTTTTATTGCCATGCTTTTTAGCCTCCATAAATTTATTCATACTTATATTATCTCTAAAAATCACTAGTAAAGCAAGTATAAACTTGCTTCTTCTATAGGAAAAAATCTGTTTATATGTAAATAAGGGATTATTTATACATATTTTACATGTACTTAACACTAAATATATGATTTTTTCCATAAAGTTATCAACATTATTCACACACTTATCCACAGATTTTGTGCATAACTTCAGGATATCCACTAGTTATCCACGGAGTTAATTTTGAAAAAATGGCTTAAATTGGTTACTTTTCAGAAATTATCAACATGTTATACACATTCTGTGGATAACTTTTTCAACAAACTCTACTATATTTCCACAACACAATATATAGTTTTCCTCTGTTCCTGTTGCAAGTTTAAACAACTAGAGAAAACCAAACATTTTATCAGTATTTTTCAGTATTCTAGTGGATAAAATCATATTTTTAATAAGTTTATTTTCAGCTTCTGTCAAAAAGAAAAAGCGTAGACTTTTCTACATCTACGCCTTAACAAATTTAGTATCTTATTTTTTTCTTATCTGTGACCAACTAAAAAACAATAACCCCATCCAAATACAGCCAAAAGCCATTAAATGAGTACTGCTAAATGGTTCATTATAAATAAATACGCCTACTAATAATGCAATTGTAGGTGACAAATACTGAATAAAGCCATGAATTGTAAGCGGCAGCATTCTGGAACATTGGGTAAACAGCAGCAGTGGTGTTGCTGTGGCTATACCTGCACCAACAAGCAGTCCAATAGTATCTGGACTTGCAGTGTAGTAGGCAGAGCTATAGCCTAATTTATAGATATAATAAAAAGCTGCAGGTGACATAATCAGGGTTTCTAGCATGATTGTAGTAAACGAAGAAGCCACAATAATTTTTTTAAGCAATCCATAAATAGCAAAGCTTAATGCAAGACTGACAGAAACCCATGGCAGACTGCCATTTTTTATAATCATAATGCTAATACCTGCAACAGCCCATAAAACGGCAATTAACTGCATCTTTTCTAAGCGTTCCTTAAGAAAAATAACGCCAAAAATAATACTAACTAATGGATTAATATAATATCCCATACTAGTTTCAACTATTCTTCCATCACTTACTGCCCAAATATAAAGTCCCCAATTAAAGCTTATTGTGATTGCTGCTAGTATAAGTCTAAAGCCAGTACTAAAACTACTAAAAATATCCTTAGTTTCTGTTATGAAGCCCCTTAATTTTCCAGTAAATAATAATATTATGCCTACAAATACTACAGACCATATAAATCTATTGGCCAATACTTCTAATGGAGCAACCTCATGTAAATTTTTCCAATAAATAGGAAGCATGCCCCAAAGTAAATAAGCTCCAATGCCGTATAAAATACCTTGTCTTATATTTTTTTCATTATCCATAACTAAATCACCTCGGCACAGGTATTTTTAAGGCCACTACAGCAGCAGCAATAGGTAACCAGGTAATAATATTCATAGTAAATGGTAAACCATATGTATCAGCTAAAAATCCTAAAATAGTGACACCAAAGCCACCCAATCCTACACTAAAGCCAATGGTTAAACCGCTAGCCATACCTACATTATTGGGCATTAGTGATTGAGCTAAAACGATTGTTGTAGCAAAAGAACCAATAATAAAGAAGCCTGCAATTACAACGGATACCATAGTCCATAGTTCAGATTGAACAATGGTAATTGCTCCAATAGCAGGAATACTCAAAATAATAGAGCCTAGCATAATTTTACGCGGACCAAGCTTATCATTCAATTCAGCACCTACTAAAGTACCACCAACACCGCCTAAAAGGAATCCTGATACTAAACTGCTAGCATAAACAGGATCAAAGCCTCGGAAATTCATAAAAAATAAGGGAAGATATGTTGATATTCCAGAGTGAATACTAGAACGCATAAAGATATAGAAAAGTAATAAAAATACTCCAAAGTAAGGCATTCTCTTTCCGTTTCCGCTTTTTCCTGCCTGTTTCTGTTGCTCTGCATGCTTTCGATTAACCTCTTTATAAACAGGCATACAGCTGTGCATCAAAATGAAAACAAATATTCCTGGCAAAATAAAATACATAGTATTGTGCAGGCCACCAGGCAATCCTAAAAGCACTGTCATTAGAATTGAGCCAACAGCCATACCTGCATTACCACCTAAGGAAAAAATTCCCATGTTTCGCCCCTTATTACCTTCATCACTTAAAAAATTTACTGTCTTAGAGGCTTGTGGATGATATGTTGCACTTGCAAGACTAATAAAGATAACTGTCAGCAATAATAGCTGATAGGAGCTCACCCAACCTACAAAGGCAAAGCCTGCTCCGGCCATAGCAGCACATATAGGCAAAAAAGTAGGTAATGATTTTTTATCAGTTAAATAACCAAATGCTGGTTGAATAACTGATGACATAATGTTCTGAAGTAAAACGATTGATGCCAGCTGTGAATATGATAAGCAAAACATCTCCTTTAAATGTGGTAGAACTATAGGTAAAGCACCTGACTGCATATCTGTAACCATATGGCCAATTGCCAGAGCCAAAACTGGCAGCATAGATTTTTTATACATAAGCATACTTCCTTCTGAAATATTTTAATATTTGCAAATATCATTGTAACATAAACTAGCTAAATTACTAGATGCCAATGTAAAAGAAGCGTTAATTATAAAATTACAACACCGCTATCAGACTATATCTTTATCAATCATCTCGTAACTGATAAAAAATAAAACCTGTACCAATGGTACAGGTTTTATTCTAACCGGCAGCTATCTATCCTCCCAGGCCGCTTCCAGCCAAGTACTTTCGACGTA
>USBG01000016.1 GCA_900552855.1 uncultured Phascolarctobacterium sp.
TAAATCGTTAGGCGGGTCAAACCGCGCCAGGGTTCGAATCCCTGCCACTCCGCCAAATATGGCAATCGGCTCTCGGAGAAATCCGAGAGCTTTTTTGTTTTTTGGTGCAATGATGGTGTAATTAATGGTGTTCCGATTGTTCCAAGAGAATTTATTTATTATGCTTTCTACAATAGCTAGAAAGCATAATAAATAAATTCTTGGATGTTTTCCTTTTTAAATCTATCGTCTTGGAGTAGGTTGAAATAATAATATTTTTCACCAGTACTTGTTTGTAAGTCATAATGGGTTTTATCATATAGGTAGGCTAGGTTAATCAATTTATAATAATTTCAAAAATTATTTTTTGTTTTGTTTACTAATCTATGAGGCCATAATGTTGGAGAAGCATTTTTAGAAAAAATATCACACGGAAACCCAGTTAAATCATCTAGTTTTAAATGATAGGCATATTCTTTTTTAGTAATGTAATGCCATTTTTTAGGAATAATATAAGTAGGACTATTAGTTTGCTCTGAAGTTTTAGGTTTATATTCTTCAAACATATCTAAAGAGTATTCTTCCTTTAAAGAGGGTTCATCCTTTAATGAAAGCATAAATGATTCAAGCAAGCTTTTATTGACAGTAATATTATTTGATAATAATAATTCTCTGAATTTAAATAAAGATCGTTTCATTAAAGAAAAAAACTTCATCGATTGCAATATCTATTGAATCAAGTTCATCGGAAGAAACGTCGGGTTCATAAGATTTATTTTTTCTATTTCTATCCATATCCCTACATATTGCTCCAAAAAGACATGCAACAAAAGGCACTCTAAATGATGGCATTGGAATTTGTGCTATACGTAAAATTCGTGGCATTATATTATCACTGAAATAGCTGTTTATAGAAGTATCCTTTGCGCTATTCTTAAATTTAATTTCTAAATTGCAATTAGAAGTTGCACACTTTTTGAAAATCAAGCGGCGTAAATCTTATCGAGTTCATTCTCGAATAAATCATCCGGAGTTTTATACTCCAAAATTCTTCTAGGCAATAGGTTACACTAATCAGCTGTAAACAGAATATCATCAGAAGTATATTTGTCTATTCTCTTTCCCTTGGAAACAAATCTTCTTAAAAGACCATTGTGACGCTCATTGGAGCCTCTTTCCCAGGAACTGTAGGGATGAGCAAAGTATACTTTTGTAGTTGTGTTATTTTCAAGCTTTGAAAGCTCAGCAAATTCACTGCCGTTGTCGCTAGTTATAGTCTTGAATATCTGGCTGAACTTATCGCCATAGTACTTCTTCAAAGATTGCATAGCTGCACTAACGGCAGATGCAGTTTTGCCGTCAATCTTAATTGCTATGTATTTGCGTGTAAGACGTTCTAAAAGAGTCAACACCACGTTGTCACTCTTGCTCTTACTGCCAATGACGGTATCTATCTCCCAATGACCAAACTCGTTACGACTTGCTATTTCATCCGGCCTTTCATCTATGCTACGACCAAGATGTTTTAGGTTTTCCTTAACGTTACGACGGCGTTTGCGTCTACGAACTTTTAACGGAAGGTCGATGTTACGCAGTGCAAGAAGCATAGAGTCAACATAGTTGTACAATGTTTTGACGCATACCATCTCAGAGTCTGAAAACAACTTCTCTTTTTTAGCATAACCATAGCAGGCATCCAATGACCAACCTTTTTCATGGACCGTTTCAACAACCCAGGAAACAAACTTAGCGGAAAGAAATCTCCTTGATTTCTTAATGCTATTGGCATGACTTTTCTTATATGCATTTTGTGCACGTTTGGCTTCATATCTACCAGTATTATGATGAGCACCACGCTTCAATTCATTACGGATAGTATTAGGAGAGCAATTAAAATGTCGAGCTAGCTGACGAAGAGAATAACGTACAGATTTATTGGATAACATCCCCTGTAATTCTCTGCGGTCACCGTAAGAAAAATGTTTACCTTTTACGTGTTTTGTGGTATCTTGAGTGTAGTCCATTGTGATTACCTCCATGTTGGTTTTTGTTTCGCAGCTTAATCTTAACACAAAGAGGTCACAATGGACTATTTTTATTCTGTTTTCAAGGTGTGCAATTTCATTTTACAATGAACCATTTGTATTTTTTCTTACAAGGTTACAGCGTTATTCATCAGCATAGGTAATTGGCGTTGACCATCCTTGCTCATACGATAGAGGCGCAAGCGCTCAATATCTGCCATTTCTACAGGCAGCTGTAAATCATAGGTCTCGTTTAAAGCATTAAGAAGGTCTACAGCCTTCATGCTTCCTGTGGCAGTAATTTTGCACTCAAACTTAAAGATTGTGTTGCCGTCAACAAGTTCTGTTTCCAGCTTAGGAATATAAAATTTAACGTCAATTTCCTTAACCTTATCCTTTTTCTTAGGTGCAACCTTTTTAAAGGTTAAGGTTTCTTTAGCATTGAAATCTGCAACAGCAGCAGAAATATCTTTATCATAGGGGAGGGTTACACGATACTCTGCACCTGCAGCCTGCGCCATAAGTGCAGTATGGTGGGTTTCTACAGCATCAGCAGCAATAACACGGATACCACGAGGCAGAGCCTTACTCAAGGCTCTGGCAGCTGCTTCTACCTCTACAGGCTCTGCCAGCTCAATTTCAACAAATTCAGTATAGCTTACTACACCAACACCAAGAGCAGATGCTAAAGAAAACTTCAAATGAGGGTTAAAGCCCTCAGAGTATGCTGCAGGCAGCTTAGCACGACGAATCGCACGACTAATGGTTCTGGAATATTCCAAATGGGAGATAAAACGAATATCACGGTCCTTAGTAATTTGCAGACGAATTTTCATTATTCCTTAACCTCCCCTTTAAAATCCATAATATTTACGCCCAGCTTTTGGCATACGCCACAGCCTGTACAGGTGCTGCGACGGCAGTCGTGAGTAAGCTGCTGTGCTTGTGCCTTTTGCCATTCATTCCACAGGAAACGGCGTGCAACACCAGGTTGTACATGCTCCCAGGGGAATATTTCATCCTGACCACGCTCACGAGAAGCATAGAAATCCTTATCCAAACCAGCCTGAGCAATAGCTTCCAGCCATGCCTCATAGGAGAAGCAATCGCTCCAGCCATCAAAACGAGCACCATTCTTCCAAGCATTTAAGAGTGCTTTGCCTACACGGCGGTCACCACGGGCAAAGACAGCTTCAATAATGCCAGTCTTAGCATCATGGTATTGGAAGGTAATATTTTTAACCTTCAGCGCATCCTTCAGCAGGAATTGCTTACGACGAATATTCTCTAAATCATTTTGGCCAAACCATTGGAAAGCAGTGTACGGTTTAGGAACAAAGGAGGATGCACTTACAGTAACACGGCAGCCACGTTTACCTGTAACCTCATAGTATTTATATTGTACCTTTTTAGCCAAATCAGCAATTGCCAGTACATCTTCATCAGTTTCAAAGGGCAGGCCAATCATAAAGTACAGCTTAACACCGCTCCAGCCAGACTCAAAGGCTGCGCCAACAGCGTTCATCAAATCCTCTTCAGTAACGCCTTTATTGATTACATCACGCATTTTTTGGCTGCCTGCTTCAGGAGCAAAGGTTAAACCACTTTTTCGTACCGCCTGTACCTCCTTAGCAATATCTACGCTAAAGCTATCAATACGCAGAGACGGCAAAGAAACGCTTACACGCTCGTCCTTAAACTCTTCAATCATATCATGAACCATAGGTGCTAAGCAGGAATAATCAGCACTGCTTAAGGATACAAGGCTGATTTCATTATAACCGGTGTTATCAACCAGCTTACGAGCAAGCTCCTTTAAAACCTCAGGACGACGCTCACGTACGGGACGATAAACCATACCTGCATGGCAGAAACGACAGCCTCTGCTGCAGCCACGGAACAGCTCCAGCATAATTCTATCATGAACAATTTCACCAAAGGGAACAATGGGAGCATCAGGGAAATCAATGGTGTTCATATCCATTACAACGCGTTTTTCTACAGTTGCAGGAGCATCCTCACGTATAGGACGCACAGCAGCAACAGTATTGTCCTCGTTATAGCTTACCTCGTAGAAAGAAGGAACATAGATGCCCTTAATCTTAACTACCTCGTTCAAGAAGCCCTGACGACCACCAGTGCGACCGTTGCGTTTCCACGCCTTGTAGCATTCCATCAGCTCCTGCATAACCTCTTCGCCTTCACCAATAATAGCAAAGTCAATGAAGTCAGCTAAGGGCTCTGGGTTAAACACGCAGGGACCACCTACAATGACAAAGGGATGCTCGTCGGCACGGTCTGCGGCAAGTACAGGAATGCCGCCTAAATCCATCATATTGAGGATATTAGTATAGCTCAGCTCATATTGCAGAGTAAAGCCTACAATATCGCAATCGCATAAACGTTTTTCAGTTTCCAATGTACGCAAAGGAATATTACGTTCACGCATTTTTGCTTCCATGTCAATCCACGGAGCGTATACGCGCTCTGCAGCCACACCCTCTTGTTTATTCAGCAGATGGTATAAAATTTTAAAGCCCAAATAGCTCATGCCAACCTCATATACATCAGGGAAAGCAAGAGCAATAGTTGCTTCTACTTCTTCAGCAGGCTTTACAATGCTGCCAAATTCACCGCCAGTGTAGCGGGCAGGCTTTTGTACGCTGCTTAATATATCAATGGTCAATTCCTTCTCCATATATCCTCCTTAAAATCGTAATGATTTCGTGCCAACCTTAATATTTAGTAAAATAGCTACCAGCATCAAATTTGTTGTAAGTGAGCTGACGCCATAGCTTAAAAACGGCAGGGGTACGCCGGTTACAGGCATAATACCAATAGTCATGCCCACGTTAACCATAATGTGGAACATAAACATACTGGTTACACCAATTGCCAAAAGAGTGCCAAAATCATCTTCAGCATCAATGGCAATTGCAATTCCTCTCCAAATAATAATCAGATACAGCAGCAAAATAAGAGCACAGCCTATAAAACCAAATTCTTCACCAGCAACGGCAAAAATAAAGTCCGTATGGTTCTCTGGCAAAAAGTTCAGCTGACTTTGAGTTCCCTCAAACCATCCCTTACCTAATAGCCCGCCACTACCAATAGCAATCTTGGACTGGATTACGTGATAGCCGCTGCCATAAGGGTCCAGCTCGGGGTTTAAAAATACACGAATTCTATTTTTTTGGTAATCCTTTAAAATCATCCAAAAAACAGGCAGACACACCGTAAAAAGCATGCCCATACTAAAGAACCACTTATATTTAAAGCCACTGACAAAAATCATGCCAATCAAAATAGCAATAAAGGTCAAGGATGTACCTAGGTCAGGCTGCTTTAAAACTAAAATAAACGGAACTAATATGTAACCAAAAACAGGTAAATAATCCTTAAAGGTTTCTAGCCATTCAATACGCTTTTCCATAAAACTTGCCAAGCAAATAATAAGCATTACCTTGGCAAATTCACTGGGCTGAAAAGAAATAGGACCTATCTGAATCCAACGCTGAGCACCTAGCTGGGTATGACCGAAGAACATTACAGCAAGCAGCAGAATCAGATTAAAAATATAAATCTTGGTTGCATAATTTTTTAGCACTCTATAGTCAAAAGCTAAAGATGCTGTTACTAATAGCATAGCAAAGGCCATAAACATACTCTGTCTTTGCACGTGCCAAGCCTTGCCAGTGCTCATAGCAAAGGAATGGGTAGCACTATCAACCAGTCCTAGTCCTATACCCATAAGCATTAGTACAGCAAAAACCAGCCACCAGTCAATATTTCTTAAAACACGTTTAATCCCCAAGCTGGTCTCCTTTCTGCTTTTACAAGCGTAATTAATCTACTCATTAATCATTTTTAGAACCCTTAAAGCTGCGTTCTTCAACTACAGCAGGCTCCTTTTTCTTAGAGCTGCCTTGACTTTTCTTAGTTGGGGCTGCGTTCTTTTCCTCCACAGCTGCTGACGCAGGCTGAGCTAAAGCCTTAGCCTCTGAAGCTGGTGCCTGAGCTGGTGCCGCTGTAGGAGCTGTTTCCGGCTCCTCTTCAGGCATCCAGCCTCGCTCGCGGAAATATTCCTCAAAAACCTTATAAACAATGGGGCCCGCTGCACTAGAGCCATAGCCACCCTGTTCGACAATACAAACTACAACTAGCTCAGGGTCCTCTACTGGTCCATAGGCAACAAATAGACCATGGTCACGTCCATGAGAGTTTTCTGCAGTACCTGTTTTACCTGCAATCTTACGAGGCAGAGCATTAAAGTAGGAAGCAGTACCACCCTCCTGAGTAGTAGCACTCATACCCATACGCATATAGTCGATAGTTTGCTGCGAAATATCAATACGCTTAGGCTTGCCATGCTCAGCCTTAGCATATTCAGTTCCATCAGCATTTAAAATAGAATCTACAAGATACGGCTGATACTGAGTACCACCATTAGCAACAATACTAAGCATCATAGCCAGCTGAATAGGAGTAGCTAGGTTAAAGCCCTGACCAATGGCTGCGTTAAAGGTATCACCTAAACGCCAATCCTCATTCCAAATATCACGCTTAACCTGCTTAGAGGCTACCAGACCACTGCTTTCGCCCTCCAAGTCAATACCAGTAGGCTTACCAAAGCCGTAAATACGTGCATATTTAGCAATATTATCAATACCTACACGATAACCAAGCTCGTAAAAATAAACGTTATCTGACATTGCCAAGCCTTTAATAAAGTCCAGCCAGCCAAGCACCTCGCCACCTGCATTACCCATTGTAGGAACCAGTGGATGATGGCCACCATCATAAATGAGCTCGTCAACTTTTACTTTGTTCAATTCAAAGGCAGCACTACCTGTAACAATCTTAAAGGTGGAACCAGGGGGATATTCACCGCTGATAACCTTATTATTCATAGGATGGTTTCTGTCATTATTTATTTTTTCCCAATCCTTAGAAGAAATACCATTAACAAATAGATTAGGGTCATAAGCAGGTCTGCTGACCATTGCCCTTACAGCACCGCTGCGAGGATCAAGTGCTATTACTGCCGCAGCGCGTGCCTCAGGCGCAATACCATAGCGACGCAAATCGCTCAAATGCTGGTCTGTAAATTTTTCTAAGGAGGATTGCAAACGCAAGTCCAAGGTCAGCTTTAAATTCTTTCCTGGAACAGGCTTTAGAGATTCAAAGTGCTGAACTACATTGCCAGCAACGTCAACCTCCTCCATAAAAGCTCCGTCAGTACCGCGCAGATATTTATCATAGCTTTTTTCTATACCAGCTTTACCTACAATACTACCTTGTGGTACATTAAAAAGCTTATTTTCAATCTCATAGGAGCTTACCTCACCTACATAGCCTAAGGCATGAACCGCCAGCTCCTTATAGGGATAGGTACGAATAGGCTGAATCTCCAAAAGCACATCAGGAAGATTACGACGCTGCTCTTCAATTTTAGTCACTATGTCCGGAGGCAAATTATTTCTTAGTCTCACAGGCTCATAGTAGTTACGGCTCTCTTTTATACGCTCCTGAATTTTATCCAGGGGCATATCAATCAGAATGCTAAGCCTTTGCAGCATCTCCTGATCATATTCTGTCTGCTTTTGCAAGGAAACAGCATATCCTGGCAAATTATTTACCAGCTCCTTGCCATCCTTATCCAATATAAGTCCTCTAGGAGCAATAATTCTAGACTGACGCAAACGATTACCATCAGACTGCTTGCTATAATAATCTCCGCGCCAAAGCTGTAGATATACTAAACGACCTAGGAGAACAACAAATAGCATAATACACAGAACCATCATGGTCTGCAATCTATATAGATTATGTTTATTAAGCATATTGTTCTCCCTTCTACAAATTAATAATTAATATCATTCTTCTTTGTCCATTTGTCAATTATTTTTAAGGCAAAGAACATAGGTATTACAAGCAGCATATTTCCCAGGCAATAGCCCACGCTAGCCCAAATAAAATCCATAAACAGGCCCCAACGTCCACCACAGCGGATTACCTCTATCCACCAATAAATGAAACGTATTATAGCGCTAATACTACCAACAGCTATCAAATGCAGCTTATATTTTTCCTTAAAAATTTTTTCCTTGGAGTCACCAACAATGTAACCTGTAAAGGTGCGTGTCAGCATATGAAAGCCAAAAACACCTACAGTCATTGCATCCTGCAAAAAGCCCACACCAAAGCCGGCTAAACCACCCAAGCTGCTGCCATTTAGGAGGGCATAGCAATATACAGCAATTAAAGGCAGGTCAAAGGATAACCATCCAGAATAAAACACAGAGCTAGCACCCTGTATAACTAAAAGAAACAGAAATAGGACGGGCCAAATCAGTCTCCTCATTGTGCTCGTCCTCCTTGCCTAGCAAAGTCAATTTTCGGTTCTGGGGTAAAGCCAGTAATTACCAGCACATGCTCTACATCTGCAATATCCGCAATGGGAACAACCTTAGCCTCCTGTAAAAGGCCTACGTCATCCATACGAATTTCCTTTACTGTACCGATAATAATATCTGCAGGATGGTTACCGCTATAGCCATTAGTAACGATTACATCGCCTTCCTTAATGCTTGCTTCGCGATAAACATGCTCAAGAATAAGCTGTCCCTTAGAAACACTATGACCACCTACAACACCGACAGCTCTAGAGTCACTACGTAATACACGTGCACCAACACGACAATTAGCAGAT
This sequence comes from uncultured Phascolarctobacterium sp., assembly GCA_900552855.1. Lineage (GTDB taxonomy): Bacteria > Bacillota > Negativicutes > Acidaminococcales > Acidaminococcaceae > Phascolarctobacterium_A. The sequence goes on from USBG01000016.1 coordinate 8,716, forward strand.
GTCAAAAGCAATACTCTGGAATAATCATCATAAACCTCGTCTACAACGCCAATCAGACCACCATTAACAACAGCCTGATTAACCTTGATGCCCTTATCTGCACCAATATCAATATAAACGCAGTCACGCAAATCACCATAATTACGAGCAATAATCTTGCCCGCAACTACATTTTGAGAACGATGCTGTTCCTTATAATCAAGAAGACTGCGCAGCTGTTGATTCTCAGCATAAATAGATGCCATATGAATATTAGCATAACGTAGCTCTTCATTAGATTTTTTTAATTCTTCATTTTCACTTTGCAATACTGTTAAAGCCTTCCAGTAGCCACGGATATCATCGCCAGCGTGTCCTAAAGAAGTAAGGCCGTTTTCCATGGGCAGAACGACAAAGGAAACTGCTTTGTTAACCATAGGAAAACGGCTCTTGCCTGAAACAGCTAAGGCCAGCATCCCTAGCATAATGAATGCAAACAGTATGTAAAGCATACTTTTTTTGCTCATCTTTTTACCTTTATTATCCGATTAAGTGAACCGGAGACCGGAAAGTCTATAACAGCTTATTTGCTGGTCATAAAGCCTTTACGGTAAATATCAATATTTTCTACTGCAATACCAGTACCCAGTGCAACACAATTCAGTGCTTCGTCAGATACAAAAACAGGCATCTGAGTTTCTCTGGAAATAAGACGGTCCAAATTACGCAGCATGGAGGAGCCACCTGTCATAACAATACCACGATCCATAATATCTGCAGAAAGCTCGGGAGGAGTACGCTCCAAAGTATTTCTTACTGCATCAACAATAGTGCTGATAGGCTCTTCTACAGCCTCGCAAACGTGATTAGCATTTACCTGAATGCTTCTAGGAAGACCACTCAGAAGATCACGTCCGCGCACCTCCATAACAGTAGGATTTTCTACAGGCATAGCAGTGCCAATTTCAATTTTAATATTTTCAGCAGTACGTTCACCAATGAACATATTGAAGGTTTTGCGGATATATTGAGCAATAGCCTTGTCAATGGTATCACCACCGGTACGCACGCTTTTGCTTACAACGATACCGCCAAGAGAAATTACGGCTACCTCACAGGTACCGCCGCCAATGTCAACAACCATGCTGCCAGTTGCTTCCTGTACAGGCAAACCTGCACCAATAGCTGCAGCCATGGGCTCTTCAATAAGATAGGCTTCACGAGCGCCAGCCTCGATAGTAGCATCGATTACTGCACGTTTTTCAACCTCGGTAACACCGGAGGGAACGCCTACTAAAATACGAGGACGAACAACACTTCTTGCGCTCATTGCTTGTCTAATAAAATATTTCAGCATGGACTGAGTAATTTCATAGTCAGCGATTACGCCGTCCTTCATGGGACGGATAGCGATAATATTACCAGGAGTACGGCCAATCATGCGTTTTGCCTCTGCACCAATGGCCAAAACCTCTTTGGTATCCTTTTCTACTGCTACAACGGAGGGCTCGCGAATGATAATACCCTTGTCCTTGCAGTGAACCAGGATATTTGCAGTGCCCAGATCTATACCCATATCATTGGACATACTATTTAAAAAACTAAAGTTGGGAAATTTAAAGTTCAATTCCACCAGTCCTCCTAAATTTCTAAAGCTCCATTCTCTTGAAAGCTATAATAAATTCCGTCACCAATAACAAGATGGTCCAAAAGTGGTATTCCCAATGTCTTGCCAGCCTGATAAAGCATTGCTGTCAGCTCTCTATCCTCTCTACTAGGATGTGGGTCCCCAGATGGATGATTATGAGCTACTACTAAAGCCGCAGCATGTCTTAAGATAGCAGGCTGAAAAACCTCACGTGGATGTACAAGCGAGCCTGTCAGGGTGCCTTCGGAAATAATTTCTTCGCCAATTATTCTGTTCTTGGTATTTAAAAATACCGCCATAAAATGTTCCTTAGTGGCATACCTAAGTCGTGGCATCAAATAATCTGCCACCTGCTTAGGACCACTTAAGTGAACCTTTTCCAAGGGCTTTGCCGACGCCAATCTGCGCCCCAGCTCTAAAGCTGCCAATACAGTAGCAGCCTTGGCCTTACCAAGTCCCTTGATTTGAGTTAATTCGTTAATATCTGTAACCTTGGCCAGGCAATTATATAAACCGCCATTGGCCGTCATTTCGCTGCTTATATCAAGAGCTGATTTCTCAGCAGTTCCTGTACGCAGCAAAATTGCTAGAAGCTCTGCATCTGTTAAAGCCGCAGCTCCACGCAGAAGCATTTTCTCCCTAGGTCTGTCATCAGCGGGAATATCCCGCATATGTTTAAAATTTTTGGTACTGCTCCGTTTTATACTGCCAACAGTATTATCCGTCTAGCTCCACTCCTAATTCTTTAAACATCGTGTACATCATGGTCAAAGGCAAACCAACAACATTGTTATAGCAGCCATCAATTTTATCTACTAAAATAGCTCCCTTGCCCTGGATACCATAGGCGCCGGCCTTATCCAGTGGCTCACCAGTTGCTACATAGCTATCAATCTCAGACTCTGTCAGGCTACGGAAAAACACCTTAGTCACACCTACGCGTGCCAAGGTTTTGCCCTTATAGAAAACTGCCACACCTGTCATAACCTGATGCTCTCGCCTTGAAAGACGCTTAAGCATCAATGCAGCCTCAGCCGCATCCTTAGGCTTGCCCAATATTACATTGTCTACTACAACTACGGTGTCAGCTCCAATAACAGGAAGCTCATCACCAAGCTGCTCTGCTACCCAACGTCCCTTTCCAAGGGCATTAGCCAGCACAACCTCTTCTGCTTCGGAGGCCACTCCCCCAGCTTCCTCAAAGGCGGAAGGATAAACCTTTGCCTCCCATCCTAGCTGAGAAACAAGCTCCAGCCTACGGGGAGAGGCAGATGCTAAAACAACCTGCATTTTCTACAAGCTCCTTAACAATTAATCACCCATATCGATAACCATTTTCTCTACTTCAATCTCATAAACAACGGGCTGTCTGCCATTGCGAACAGCGTCGCGCTTAAAAATACGAGCATAGTAGGTGGTTACGATAAGCCAAAGAATTACGCCGCCAATCATAAAGTACAGGCTATCCATATGGAAGAAGGTTGCCAGACTGTGACCAAAAGCCACACCTGCCAACACACCTGCAACAGGCAGACCATAAACAATCATGTTAGCCTTGGTTTTCTCCAGGTCGCGATATTCTGCGCCAACAATGTTACCTGGTTTAGCATTAATAGGATTCCAGCAGTCCAGATACTTAGGCAGGTTCTTCAGCTCGCTATTGGTTTTATCAACCTTGATTTCGCAGCGTTCGCCCTGCACCTTTGTTACAATACCTTTAATCTCAGCCATTCTTCTACAAAACCTCTCTCAGTGTGCTATATCTTAGTAGGGTAATTTAAATACATACCAATAGCCAAAGCCAAATACTACAACGTAAATTGCCAAAAATACTAAAATACCTTGCCAGCAAACGGGATAACCAAAGTTGATATCCTCACCAAAAATACCACGTCTGTTAAAGAAAGTGTATTTTTTACGTTTTCTGAACCAAGCCATCTTATTTTCAGGACCAACCAGCTTAGCTATCAAATAAATATAAATAAATGCACCAAAGAAAACCTGCATAACTCTGGCACAAATGGCCACAGATTCTACATTTTCCAAACCTTCCACTCTGGAATTACCTCCTCAATAGTCTTACTTTACAGTTCAATATACTTGTCAGGCATTTGACGACGCAGCTTCTTAACAAACTCATCGCTGCACTTGAAAATCAGGCCAGCGAGCTTGTTCTTTTTGCCCTCGGTAAATACCAACAGTCGTTGTTGATTGCCATCCAAAGAATTGTAGCGGTGAATGTAGTGGCTGATTTTGGTTTTACGGAAGAAGCTCTTCACATAACGATTAGTAAAGCTCTCAGTACGAGTCAAATCAACCATATAGCTGCGTTTAATGCCCATGCCGTGGCTAATAACCTCCAGCTTCTGCTCCTTATAAAGAATCAGAGTATATTTAAACATTACACGCCAGATCCACAGGCACAGCAGGCACAAATCGATACCCCAGCCTACAATTACCAGATGACCTGTCTCTTGATAGCTGCTCCATTCATAAACAAACAGACAGCCAATTAAAATCAAAGCAATGCCGGCAATAATCTTTCTATCCCAGCTAGTTTCAGTTGTCTCGCGATATATTTCTTCCAAAGAAATTCCCTCCAATTACCTCATTCTACACAGCTTTTCCAAGCTTTACAATCTTATTCATTATATCAAATTTTTTCTATAAAGCATATACCTTTCACATAAGAAAATGTGAAATTTATTAGCAGCTCCATACAAAAGGACGACCGCTCAATGCACCTGGCACAAAGCAGCCGTCCTGTTTAATTTTATCATCTTACCTGACCATTACCGCAAATTAAATATTTAGTACTAGTAAGCTCAGGCAATGCCATGGGGCCACGTGCATGCAGCTTTTGAGTGCTAATGCCAATTTCAGCTCCAAAGCCAAATTCACCACCGTCAGTAAAACGAGTAGAAGCATTTACATATACTGCTGCAGCATCAACTGTTCTTTGGAAAAGCTGTGCATTGGCATAATTTTCCGTTACAATGCATTCGCTATGACCAGTTCCATATTTAGCAATATGCTCCATTGCCTCCTCCATAGAAGCCACCAGCTTTACAGAAAGACGCAAATCACCGTACTCTGTTGACCAATCCTCTTCAGTTACAGGTACAACCTTAGGACTATAAGCCTGAACGCCCTCGTCGCCGCGGATTTCTACACCTGCTGCAAAGTATGCCTCCAGCATCGGCGGTAAAAACTCAGGCGCAATATCCTTATGTACCAGTAAGGTTTCCATAGCATTGCAAACAGAAGGACGCTGCACCTTGGCATTCATGCAGATTTTTACGCCCATCTCCACATCCGCTGCAGAATCAATATAGGTATGACACAGGCCTGCACCTGTTTCAATAACAGGAACGGTAGCATTCATAACCACCATCTTTATTAAGCCTGCGCCACCGCGAGGAATTACTACGTCCACTAAGCCATTCATATGAATCAAATCATTAACAGCCTGACGGTCACTGGTGTCAATAAACTGAATGCAGCCTTCAGGCAGACCAGCAGACTCTGCAGCTGCAGATAAAACAGCTGCTATAGCCTTATTGGACTCCATAGCCTCGCTGCCACCCTTAAGAACAACGACATTACCAGACTTTAAGCACAGTCCAGCAGCATCAGCTGTAACATTAGGGCGTGCCTCGTAAATAATACCAATAACACCTAAAGGAACGCGAATCTTGGTTACATTTAAACCATTGGCCAAGGTGCAGCCACCTACTACATTGCCTACAGGGTCCGGCAAGGCAGCTACCTGACGTAACCCATCAGCCATTCCCTTAATACGCTCAGCAGTCAGCTTTAGGCGATCCAGCATAGAGGACTTCATGCCCTTTGCTGTAGCACAGCCCATGTCAAGAGCATTTGCCGCTAAAATTATATCCTGATTTTTTTCTAAAGCATCTGCCATAGCAAGCAGCGCCTGATTTTTTACTGCAGTATTAATTACCGCCAGCTTTGCTGCTGCTTTTTTAGCAGCCATAGCCTTCATCTTTACTAATTCATAGGTTTCCATAGCATTACCACCTTACAGAATTACCAAATCATCGCGATGTATAACCTCGTCATAATTTTTATGGCCAAGGATGTCTTCTATTTCACTGGATTTACAGCCCTTAATCAGCTCCAGCTCCTCAGAGCTATAGTGGGATAAACCACGAGCCAGCTCATGACCATCTGCGTTTTTAACGCTTATAGTGCTGCCAGGCTCAAAAACACCATCTACCGCAGTAATACCAGCAGGCAAAACGCTGCAGCCACCAGCCTTGTGTATAGCCTCAGCGCAACCATTATCTACCACTACACTGCCTTGAATGCGAGCGCCAAAGGCTAACCAACGCTTGCGGAACTGTAATCTGTTTTCACGACTAACAAACAGCGTACCAATGCTTTCACCTGACAAAATGCGAGGAATAGCATTTTTCTCAGTACCACTGGCAATAACCATGTTTATGCCACTACTTGTAGCCGCCTTAGCTGCCTGAATCTTGGTAGCCATACCACCTGTTCCACGGTTAGAGCCAACACCGCCGGCACTTGCCTCTATTTCAGGAGTAATTTCATTTACTAAGGGTACCAGCTTAGCATCTGGATTTGTCTGAGGATTTGCTGTGTATAAGCCATCAATATCAGAAAGAATAATTACTAAATCAGCATCCACAATGCCTGCTACTAGGGCAGACATATTATCATTATCACCAATCTTCAGCTCGTCCAAGGCTACAACGTCATTTTCATTAACGATAGGAATAACGCGCTGCTTTAAAAGCTCCATGAAGGTATTTCTGGAGTTAGTATAACGATGCCTGTCAATGGATTCAGTCTTAGTCAAAAGCACCTGAGCCACTACCTGACCATAGTCGGCAAAAAACTTTTCATAGGTATGCATTAATACACCCTGACCAACTGCTGCAGTTGCCTGCTTGCCAGGAATAGTATCTGGCTTTTTTGGCAAACCAAGACGGTCCACACCAACTGCAACTGCACCAGAGGTTACAAGAATCATTTCCTTGCCCTGATTCTGCAAATCAGATAGCTCTCTAGCTAATCTATCAATTTGGCTAAAATTGCGCTTACCATTGCTATAGGTAATAGTACTAGTACCAACCTTAACAACTACGCGTTTAGCATTTTTTAGCATTTCTCTCTCTAGTATACACATAGCTTCAAACCCTCACTAAAAAATTATACTCCCCACCAGTGCCCTAAAGCACCAGTGAGGACGTATATAGTCTTAATAATTATCTTTATATTCGAATACCATATCGCGAATACGGACGGTTTCGCCCTCCTCGCAGCCCTTTGCCTTCAACGCCTCGTCAATACCCAGGCGTTTCCAGATAAGCTGGAAGCGATACAATGCTTCATCATTGTCAAAATTGGTCATAGCAACAAGACGCTCAATATTCTTGCCCTTAACCTCCCAATCAGTATCCAGACCTGCCACAATTTCGTAGCTGTCAGGATCGATTTCGTCAAAGCGTGCAATATCCTCCTCATCCTCTTCAGGAACGTATTGAAGAAGCATATCATAAGCCTTAAACATCAGCTCACGCAGGCCCTCGCCAGTTGCAGCAGAAGCCTTGACAATTTCATAGCCCTTTTCTTCAACATAAGCCTTTAAGCGCTCAAAGTTTTCCTGACCCTCAGGTAGGTCCATTTTGTTAGCAACTACCAGCTGCTTGCGACGTCCTAAGCGCTCGCTGTACTCTACCAGCTCTTTATTAATCTTATCAAAGTCCTCAATGGGGTCACGTCCATCAACGCCCGCAACATCCACAATATGCAGCAGCACCTTAGTACGCTCTACGTGACGTAAAAAGTCATGACCTAAGCCAATGCCCTCATGCGCACCCTCAATAAGACCCGGAATATCAGCCAATACAAAGCTGCGTTCCTCGTCCAGACGCACAACACCTAAAACAGGAGACAGGGTAGTAAAGTGGTAAGCAGCAATCTCGGGACGAGCCGCACTTACCTGAGCAATGATACTGGACTTACCTACACTAGGATAACCAACAAGACCAACATCAGCTAAAAGCTTCAGTTCCAGCTTGAGCCAACGATTTTCGCCAGGCTCACCCTTTTCAGCAAAGGTCGGAGCACGGTTGGTGCTGGTTACATAGCAGGCATTGCCCTTACCACCACGACCGCCCTTAGCTGCACAATACTCCTGACCATCCTCAACCAGGTCAGCAATAACAGCACCAGTAGCATCGTCACGAACTAGGGTACCCATAGGAACTTTTACATATACGGTTTCAGCGCGCACACCAGTGCAGTTCTTGGTACCGCCCTGACCACCGCGCTTAGCAACATATTTTCTCTTGTAACGGAAGTCAACAAGAGTATTCAAATTTTTATCAGCAATGAGCACAACGTCACCACCACGACCGCCGTTGCCGCCGTTAGGACCGCCCTTTTCCACAAATTTTTCTCTGCGGAAGCTGCTCATGCCATCGCCGCCGTTGCCGGCTTCAACATATATTCTCGCTCTGTCAATAAACATGATTCTTCTCCTATAAAAACTAAACTTTAAAATTACTTACAGCTATTTATATTATATCTTGAAGGACTGTAAGTATTCAAGTACCTAACATTTAAATTTAATAAGTAAAGCCATTGCCGTGCCTAGTTTTTAGCGCAGCAATGGCTTTTGCTTTACTCTTTGTTTTGCAGCAAATCCTGCAGATATTTTTCAGCAGCCTTTAATTGAGTATCCTCTGAATAATCCTTAGGAAGCTCAACCTTAACATCAGGCTCAATACCAATGTTATGAATACATACTCCAGAAGGAGTGTAATAATAGGCTGTTGTAATTTTTACCGCGGTTTCGCCATCTAAGCGATAAACAGTCTGTACACAGCCCTTGCCAAAGGTTTTTTCGCCAAACAGCTTAGCTGACTTGGTGTCCTTTAAAGCGCCTGCCACTATTTCTGAGGCACTGGCACTACCGCCATTAACCAGTACTGCTGCAGGGTATTTAACCTTTTCCAGGGTAGAGCTTTCAACATACTTATTACCGGATTTATCCACAACGGATACAATAGGACCTTTAGGAACTAGCATTTGAGCAACCTGTACACCGCTATCCAAGGTTCCACCTGGATTGCTGCGCAGGTCTAGAATAAGAGCCTTCATTCCCTTCTTCTCTAGCTCCGTATAGGTTTTAGCAAAATCCTCACCAGTATCCATGTTAAACATGCTGATACGTATATAGCCAATAGATGTATTAGGAAGCATTGTTCCGCCTACTGATGTAGCTTTTATTTCTTTGCGGACAACACGCACCTTACGGACATTACCATCCTTGTCCTTAATCTCAAGCTCAACCTCTGTACCCTTTTCGCCACGAATTTTATGAGCAATCTGCTCCATATTAAGTGTCTTAGCTTCGGTGCCGTCAACAGAAATAATAATTTCTCCGTCTTTAATACCAGCCAAAGCACCAGGATTATCCTGCAAGGCAGAAATAACAACATAGTCATCGCCACGCTTGCCGAAAACAATACCAATACCGCCAAAGCTGCCTTCAGTTACTTGGCTAAAATCAGCAAAATCCTTACGGTCCATATACACTGTATATGGGTCGTTAACTGCTTCAACCATTCCCTTAATGGCTCCGTCAAACAGCTTATTAGTGTCCACCTCGCCATTATATTGAAGCTGAACTAGCTGTAATGCTCTCAAGAAGCGTAAGCTTTCACCGGCATTACCGGTAATACCACGCAGCAGAAAGAGCTCGACTGCGATAACTAAAGCCACTGTCACCACAGCTGTGCCTACGACAACTCCTGCAAGCTGCCAGATATTTTTTTTAAACAATTTTTACGCCTCTCCTTCGCTTAGGGCAAATAACCCATGGGGTCAACAACCTCACCATGCAAACGCATTTCAAAATGGCAGTGAGGGCCTGTAGAATAGCCTGTGCTGCCTGCATATGCCACACAGGTGCCTCTTTCTACATATTGACCTTCATATACATTCAAGCTTTGATTGTGTGCATAAAGGGATACTAATCCGCCACCATGATCAATCATAACAGCCAGACCATAGCCACCCATCCAGTCGCTATATACTACAGTACCACTGTTAGTAGCCAAAATAGGTGTTCCATAATCAACACCTATATCAAGACCGGAATGGTATTTAGTAGTACCAAAAATAGGATGAGTACGCCAACCAAAGGGAGATGTAATAACACCATCACAAGGCCAGATATAGCCTGTGGTAACGGCAGGAGCCTGAGCCACTGTTCCGTTATTCTCCATATTGCGCAGCATAGCAGAAATCTGCTCGGACACACCTAAAAGGCGCTCATACTCGTCCTGGCTTTGCTGCTCCTCAGTCTCTGCCTCATTAAGCATAGCAGCACGCTGGTTGCGCAGCTTTTCTGCCTTAGCAGTTCTTATAGCAAGCTGATTTTGAGTAGTTTTAATCTCCAGCATTTGAGAATCAAGCTCTGCCTTGCGAGTAGCTATCTCCTCAGCATCCTTCTGCATCTGGTCCATCAAATTAATATCGCTCTTGATGATACGCTGCAGTAAAAACATTCTGGAGGAAAAATCACTAAAATCCTTGGCGCCTAAAAGCACATCCAAATAGTTTACCTGACCGTTGATATAAATATCACGCAAGCGCTGCTTATAAATTCCCTTGCGTTCTTCAACCTCAGCCTTTTTCTTTTCTAAAAGAGCTTGGTTTTCATCAATTCGTCCCTGCAGCTCATTACTTTTTGCCTGTAATTCATTGGCCTCTGTCTGTAAAGCATTCAAGCTGCTTGTAACCTGTGAAAGTCCGGCACTGGCTTCCTCAGCCCTTGCCCTAGCTGCAGCCTTCTTTTCTGCCATTTCCTGCATTTGACGCTGTACGCGGTCCAGCTCTGCTTGTTTTTCAGAAGCAGTTGAAGCCACAGCACCACTGTTCAATATAGGAAGCATAGCCATAAGACAGGCCATTATAAGCAGGACTATCTTTTTCTTCAGCATTACCTATCCCTCCATTAAACGCGCAGAAATTTGCGCAGAGAGATAAAGCTACCCAAAGCTCCAATACCTGTACCTGCAAGCATTAGGAATACTGTTACATAGGTCATAAGCGGAGAAGCAGGAAGTAATGGCAAAAATGCCAGTGTGGCATGAATATTCTCCAAAAGCGCAGCATATATACCTCTAATTAAAACAGAAGCAATAACAGCGCCAAAGAAGCCCAGTGTCATGCCCTCCAAAAGGAAGGGCCAACGGATGAACCAATCCGTAGCACCTACATATTTCATAATTACTACTTCCTTACGTCTGGCAAATACTGTCAAACGTATGGTATTGGAAATAATAAACAAGGTTGCCATGGCCAAAAAGACAATCAGGGTTACACCACCAAAGCGTAAAACTCTTGTCAGCTGAAATAAATGCTCCACAACTTCCTGACCAAATTTAGCAGTTTCAACCTTCTCCATTTCATTGATGACAGGAGTAATCTCCTTAATACGTTCAGGCTTATCAACCTGTACGTCAAAGGAATTAGGAAAGGGATTTTCTTCGCCTAAGGCTTCAAGCAGCTTATCCTGGTCACCTAGGCGCTCCTTAAAGCGACTCAGAGCCTCACCTTTACTAACAGCATTTACCTTTACTACACCAGGAAGCTTTTGCAGCTGCTCCTCAACGGACTGCAGCTCCTCAGAGGTAACACTGTCCTCCATGTAAACAGAAACCTGTACCTGACTTTCCAAAAACTTAGCCAAATGGTTAGTGTTCAGAAAAATCAATAGGAACATGCCTAAAACTAAAAGTGATACCGCCACAGTAGAAATAGAAGCAAAGCTCATAAAGCCATTGCGACGTATAGATTTATAGGTTTCGCGAACGAAATATTCCTTTGTACTAAAGCTCATAGCCATATACCCCGTTCTTTTCGTCACGCACAATCAAACCATTTTCGATAGCAATAACACGCTTACCCATGGCATCTACGATTTCCTTATCATGAGTTGCCATAACAATAGTGGTACCACTTTCGTTAATTTCCTTAAAAATTTTCATAATATCCCAGCTTGTTTCCGGGTCCAGATTACCAGTAGGCTCGTCAGCGATTACTAAAATAGGATCATTAACAATAGCTCTAGCAATAGCAATACGCTGCTGCTCACCACCACTAAGCTCATTAGGATAAGAGTTGCAACGGTGGCGCAAGCCAACTAAATCAAGAACATTAAGTACTCTGCGCTTAATCTTACGATGAGGTGTTTCAATAACCTCCATAGCAAAGGCTACATTTTCGTAAACAGTTCTGTCCGGCAGTAATCTATAATCCTGAAAAATTATTCCCAGCTGACGACGCATATAGGGAATCTCCTTAGGACCAAGCTCTAGGATATTGGTACCATTAACAAAAATGCTGCCCGTAGACGGAATAACCTCACGGAACAGCATCTTAATAAAGGTAGATTTACCAGCGCCGCTAGGTCCAACTACAAAGACGAACTCGCCGGGTTCAATATGTACATTTACGTCATGCAAGGCTACAGAGCCACTTTCGTAAACCTTGCTGACATC
>USBG01000017.1 GCA_900552855.1 uncultured Phascolarctobacterium sp.
AGTTAGAATTAAAAATGAACGAGAATACGTATGGCTTTTCCCGGTGGAACAGCTTCATATAGGAGATGTAGTGCGAGTTTTTCCTGGAGAAAGAATTCCTATGGATGGTGTGATTAGCAAGGGAGAAAGTAATATTACTAGCAGTGTTATAGCTGGTGAATCTGTTATAGTTGGTAAAAAAGCAGGTGATGGAGTACAATGCGGTACTATTAATTGCAGTGCTGTTATTGATATCAAGGTTACTGCTGAATTTTATAATTCTAGCCTACAGCAAAGGATTAATAGATTGCAAGAACTGCGTATGCAGGCAAGCTGGTGGGAGAGACTGGTTAACTGCTTTAGAGGTATTAATGGGCAAGAGGCCTGAGGTTCATTTTAGTGTATTAATAAATTAATTGCTATTTAAGAGAAGTGTAGCCTGCTGATTTCAAACAAACATATAGGTTTGGGATAATAGCATTGACTTGAATTATAGTCTTGTTCTTAGGTGCTTAAGCAACAAATTTTATTGTAAAAATCTTTAAGTGAAAAAATGAAACCACGATACATGGTGTACATCTTTTAATACACTATATATCGTGGTTTTTTAGCATGTTAGATTAACTTGTTATATTAATTTGTACCAATGGACATGGTTTCAGGCAGTGTGCTACCGCCATCAATAACAATCTGAGAACCGGTCAGATAGCTGGATTCATCACTGCCCAAGAAGGCAAAGAGCTCACCAACTTCGATGGGTTTTGCAAGACGCTTCATAGGAACGCCAGCTGCAATATCTGCGATTGCTGCTTCAGGATTTTCAGGATTGGATTCCAGAGCCATTTTTTCAACCATAGGTGTACGAGCGTAACCAAGCTGAGAGCAGTTTACACGGATGTTGCGGTTTGCATATTCAACTGCCAGACATTTTGTCAGACCAACAAGAGCTGCCTTTGTCATAGCATATGCTGCTTCACCTGCATCTGCTACAATATCACCGGTTACAGAGGATGCGATTACGATGTTGCCTCCACCCTGCTTTAACATATAAGGAATTACTGCCTTACAGGTGTTCCATACACCCTTGATGTTTACATCAATATGGAAATCTCTGGTTGCGTCATCCATCTCTTCGAAGGGGGCCAGACGGCATACACCTGCGTTACAGCAGGCTACATTAATTTCTCCAAAAGCCTCGATACCCTTCGCGGCAGCTGCATCCATTTGAGCACGGTCAGCTACGTTGGCAACTACGGTGATAATCTCTGCATTATATTCCTTACGCAGCTTTGCTGCGGTTTCTTCTACATCAGGAGAGAGGTCCACCATAATCAGCTTTGCTCCGTATTTTGCATACGCAGTAGCAATTCCTTCTCCAAGTCCTACAGCAGCTCCGGTAATCAGTGCAACTTTTCCATCTAGTTTAGCCATTTTATTTTCTCCTTTGCTTAATGTATTTATTTTCAGACGTGTCATTACGTCTGGGTTTACTGTATTGATTAACTACCTTCATTCTATATAAGAAAATGGAAAATTGCAATAATATAAGCATATTTTGCAAATAGTTTATTCTAACGTTTCAGAAACGTAACATATTATCTGCCTTGAAATGCTATACTATTAGTAACAAGGATAATAGATGAATTTAAATATATACTTTTTGAGGGAGGAATTATTATGGCATTCTTTGATCAGATTAAGGATATGGCTAAGGCAGCTGCTGTAAAAAGCGAGGAATTTGCTAAAACTGTAGGAAAAAAGGCCGAGGCTGCTATGGACATGCAAAAGCTTGCTTCTGATATTGAGAAGAAGGAGCGTTTCATTAAGGATAATTATATGCAAATGGGTATGGAGGTTTACCAAAAGGCTGACGCCAGTGATGATATTCCAGAATATTTGCAGGAATATTGCAAGCTTATCGATGCAACAAAAGCTGAAATAGATGAGCTGCAGACTAAGATTGATATGATTAAACAGGCTGAGTTTGGTGCTTCTCCTGCGAAAGTTACTTGTTCACACTGCGGTGCAGAGGTTTTGGCTTCTAGTAAGTTTTGCCCTGAGTGTGGCGGTGCGTTGAAACAGGAAAATGCTGCTAAGGTAGATGAAGCAAAGCAAGCTGTGACTGATGAGGCTGAAAATGCGGAATCAGCAGAGACTGATAATGCTAAGCAGAGTGATTCCGAAGTGGTAGAAGAAAGTAAGGCAGAAACTGCTTCTGAGGCTGAAGCAGCCAAGGAAGCAGAGGTTGTGGAGGGAACTGCTGAATCAAAGTCCGAACCTATTGCTGAGGCAGCTATCACTGATGCAGAAATTGTTGAGCCTCAAATTTCAGTGCCCAAAGATGCTGAGGTTAAGGAGCAAGAAGTTAAGAACACCGAAGATGCCTCCAAGATTGCTGAAAAATAAAACATAATAAGACATTATTAAAGCCAAGCTTTTTTATAAAGAGCTTGGCTTTTTTCATTGAATATGTAGTAATGATGTATGTAAAGACGATTAGGTAATGGATATGTGTTAATACTTCTAAATCCATGAAAATTATTACTCAAGCTATTGTAAAGTATTAGTGCATATTTAGCTGATTTAGTATATAATATATAGTTAACAAAATATATTCTTGCGAGGTAATTATGCGTTTAAGAAAGAAACCCTGGATTGAAGAAGCTATGAAGGACGTACAAGACGAGTACGTTTTTATGCATGATTTAGAAAAATTTAAAGGTCATTGGCAGGAAATGTTTCCTGGAAAGCGCCTGTGTCTGGAGATTGGCTGCGGCAAGGGCCGTTTTACCATTGGTATGGCAGAGCTCTTCCCTGATAAGGCATTTATTGGCATCGAAACTCAGCACGATATTGCTTATTTCCCTGCAAAGGCTGCTAAGGACAAAAAGCTGGATAATGTGCGTATTATCTGCGCTAACGCAGAAAATATGCTGGACTGGTTTGAGCCTGGTGAGATTAAGGAGCTGTAC
This sequence comes from uncultured Phascolarctobacterium sp., assembly GCA_900552855.1. GTDB lineage: Bacteria > Bacillota > Negativicutes > Acidaminococcales > Acidaminococcaceae > Phascolarctobacterium_A. The sequence continues at coordinate 2,952 of USBG01000017.1, forward strand.
TTAAACTTTAGTGATCCATGGCCTAAGGCACGCCACGCTAAGCGTCGTCTGACTCACCGTAACTTTTTGGCACGCTATGCTCAGCTGTTAGGCAAGGGTGGTCATCTGCGCTTTAAAACAGATAATCGTGCATTGTTTGATTTTTCTGTAGAGGAATTTAAGGAGTTTGGTTTGGAAATCATTGCCTTAAGCTATGATTTGCACAACTCTGAGTATGAAAACCATGTACAAACTGAATATGAGCAGAAATTTAGTGCATTAGGCACTCCCATTAATTTCTGCGAGGTTGTTTTTTAATTAAAAAGAGGCTTGCTCTATGAACAAGATAGGTTTAATTCTGTCTAATCCTAAGAAAATTATTTACTGTGTTACAGCTATCTTGATGCTTATAGGCTGCGTTAATGTTTTTAGTGCCAGCTATGTCTTAGCTCAGTCAGAACAGCATGGCAGTTATTTTTATCTTATAAGATATATAATGTGGGCTGCCATTGGCATAGGTGTTATGTATGCGGTGCGAAAGATTGGTTATAAAAGCTTTTTAGAGCCGCAAAATTTACTGATTATATATGGCGTAGTTTTAGCAATGCTTGTGCTGGTACCAATTGTAGGCATTTCTGCTAATGGTGCAAAACGCTGGTTAGGCGTTGGTGGTTTTACGTTTCAGCCATCTGAAGCAGTGAAGGTTGTCGTTATAATGTTGGCCACTGGTTATTTGGCAAGTGTTATTAAGGCCGGGCGCAGAGTTATTCTTTTTACAAAAAAGAGCTGGCCCATTCATGGTATGGCATTTCTCTTGATGATGCTAGTTGCTATTCAGCCAGATAAAGGTACTGCTGGCATTATTGCAGGCCTTTATCTAGGTGTTTTTGTAGCAGCAGGACTAGGAGGTAAGCGCCTTTTTATTACTGGTATAATAGGCTTGACCGCTGCAGGCTGTCTTGCTCATTACTCTACATATAGTAGGGAGCGTTTACAGGTTTGGCTTGACCCATGGTCAGAGCCTTGGGGCAAGGGTTATCAGATGGTGCAGGCACAACTTGCAATTGGCAGTGGCGGTTTTTGGAGTAATTGGGGTAACGGTTTTGCCAAATACCATTATCTTCCCGAGCCTCACACAGATTATGCCTTTGCTGTTTTCTGCCAAGAGAATGGCTTTGTAGGAGCATTGTTTGTGATATTCTTCTTTCTGCTTATGGCCTATGCATTTATAAAAATTGCTTTTAAAACACGTAGTGAAAAAGGCTATCTTTTGGTAAGTGGTCTTATGCTTTATATAGCAGGACAGGCCTGTGCTAATATGGCTATGGTTTGTGGCTTGCTCCCTGTTATAGGTGTACCATTGCCACTTATTAGCTATGGTGGTACTTCTATGGTAACTGCTATGGGTGCAATAGGCTTGGTTTTATCGGTGTATGATGAAACTGAAAAACGTATCATTGAAGAAAAGCATCTGAAGGATAAGCAGCTGCTTCCTGAACAAAGACGACAGGATTTGCAGTTTGTGGAGCGCAGGAGGTGGACTCACCGTGAATAAAAATCTGCGCAGCAGGTATCAGTATCTGAATGGTCTGTTTCTTTTATTATGCGTTCTTTTCCTAGTAGTTATTTCTCGTCTGTTTTATCTGCAGGTCATTAAATATGATGATTTGGCTGTTCGCGAGCGTGAGCAGCTCATCTTTAATAAAATTATCATAAATCCACGTGGTCCTATTTATGACCGTGACGGTGAAGAGCTTGCGGTAAGTATTATAACAGGGTCCTTATATGTTGACCCTGTAGAAATGCGTGACGGCCCTGATGGAGCTATTAAGAAGCCGCCTCCGGATATTCAACGTAAAGCGGCTAAGCTTTTGGCACCTGTTTTAAAAATGGACGAAGAGCGTCTTTTTAAGTATTTTTCTAGTGAAGGGCGCTTTGTTTGGATTAAGCGCGTGATGGATCCTAAGGAGTATGAAGCTGTACAACAAATTATTGAAAAAAATGATTTGTGTGGCTTGCATTTTGAAAAGTCAAGTAAGCGCTATTATACCAAGAACAAGGCGGCAGCACAGGTGCTTGGTTTTGTTAATATTGACGATGAAGGCGCCAGTGGTATTGAGATGGTTCTTGAGAAGGAGCTACGAAGCGATTCCAGCCAACGTAATTTCTTTAAGGACTCTATGGGAAGAGTTATAGCGGATCAGGATTTTAATAAGCCAGTAAAGGCTAAGCTTCCAGAGGTGTATCTGACCATTGATAGCAAAATCCAGTATGTACTGGAGGAGGCCATGGACAGAGCTATTGAAAAAACTAAGGCTGAGGGTGCTGCGGCTATTATCATGGATCCGTATACAGGTGAAATTCTAGGTATGGCGAGCCGTCCTACCTTTGATCCAAACAATCCTGGTGATTATCCGCCAATTAGTTGGAATAATAAAGCCGTAACTATGATTTATGAGCCAGGTTCTGTTTTTAAACCAATAGTTGGTTGCATGGGCCTGACGGAAGGAATTATTACTCCCAATACTCTGATTCAGGATAATGGTAGTATTAGAATTGCTGACCGTATTATTCATAACTGGGACGGCGAAGGCATGGGAATGGTACCGTTTTCTGATGTAATTAAATTTTCTATTAACACTGGTATGGTTCAGCTTGGTATGAAGCTAGGCGCTGAGCGTATGACTGATTACTCTAAGCGTTTTGGCTTTGGTAGTGCCACAGGTATTGAATTGCCAGGTGAGGAAAGTGGTATTCTTTACAATCCTAAGGATATGTACGAGCCTGACATTGCTACCATGGCTATTGGTCAGGGCATTGCTGTTACTCCGCTACAGGAGCTGCGCGCTATTTGCGCTATTGCTAATGGTGGCGAGCTATTGAAGCCCTACATTATCAAGAAGATAGTTGCTGCTGATGGCACTGTTATTCGTGAAGGTAAGAAAGAGGTTGTTCGCAACGTTATTACTCCGCAGGTAGCAGCACAGATGCGTGGCATGATGGAGCAGGTAGTAGCTAGTGGCGGCGGTAAATCTGCCAGCATTAAGGGTTATCGTATTGCCGGTAAAACAGGCACTGCAGAAAAGCTGGCTGAAACAGGTGGCTACGCTGCTGGTAAGTATATAGCGTCTTTTGTGGGCTTTGTGCCTGCAGATAAGCCTAAATATGCAATGCTGGTAATGCTTGATACGCCTAAGGGTGTTTTCTATGGTTCACAGGTTTCTGCTCCGGTATTTAAGGATACCCTGCAGCAGGTTCTTGTTGCTAAAGGTATTCAGCCCACAAGCAGTGAAGGCTTACCGTCATTTGACGAGCTAAGTAAAAACTGTACTGGCAAAAAGAGCGAAATATGTTCTCCGCAGATGCAGATTTTGCCGAGCGGAAAAATTAAACTGCCTGATTTTAAGGGAATAGATATGCGCTATGCTGCCGAGCTGGTACAGCAGGGCCATCTGCGATTAAAGCCATATGGTAGTGGTAAGGCTGTAACCCAAAAGCCTGCACCAGGTACTGAGGTAGATGAAGGTACGACCATAGAGATTTGGTTCCAATAGTTTATTAACAGCTTTGCAGGCTGATTAATGAAATAAAGTTATCCAAATACCTTTTATAGGCAGGGAAAGAGTTTTAGAAGGTAGAAGTATCCATGATGTTGTTTTAATTGTTATTTCAAGGAGGAGATGTACAGATGTTATCCGATATCGAAATTGCTCAACAAGCGAAAATGCTTAAAATTACTGATGTAGCAGCAAAGCTGGGTATTGGTGAAGAAGATATTGAAATGTATGGTCGTTACAAGGCTAAGCTGTCCATGGATTTAATCCGTCGTATGGAGAACAAACCGGCAGGTAAGCTTATTTTAGTAACTGCTATTACTCCTACTCCCGCTGGCGAGGGCAAATCCACTACTACTGTTGGTTTGGCTCAAGGCTTAGCAAAGCTGGATAAGAGTGTAATTGTTGCTCTGCGTGAGCCCTCTCTTGGTCCTTGCATGGGCATTAAGGGCGGCGCTGCAGGCGGCGGCTATAGCCAGGTTGTTCCTATGGAGGATATCAACCTGCATTTCACTGGCGACTTCCATGCAATTACCTCTGCTCATATGCTGCTTTCTGCTATGCTGGATAACCATATTCAACAAGGTAATGCTCTGAATATCGATCCTCGTCGTATCGTTTGGAAGCGTGTAGTTGATATGAACGACCGCGAGCTGCGTAATATCGTAGTTGGCTTAGGTGGCAAGGTTCATGGCGTTCCTCGTCAGGATGGTTTTGATATTACTGTAGCTTCTGAGGTTATGGCTATTCTGTGCTTGGCTAACGACCTGCATGATCTGAAAGAGCGTTTAAGCAAAATTATCGTAGCTTATGACTACAGTGGTAAACCTGTTACTGCTGGTCAAATTAAGGCTCATGGTGCAATGGCCGCTCTCTTGAAGGATGCTATTAAGCCTAATTTGGTGCAAACTCTGGAAAATGTTCCGGCAATCATTCATGGCGGTCCCTTCGCTAATATTGCCCATGGCTGCAATAGCGTTATGGCTACTAAAACCGGTATGAAGCTGGCAGAATACACTATCACTGAAGCGGGCTTTGGTGCTGACCTTGGCGCTGAAAAATTCTTTGATATTAAATGCCGTTACGCAGGCCTGAATCCTGATGCAGTTGTATTAGTTGCAACTGTACGTGCATTGAAGATGCATGGCGGTGTTCCTAAATCTGAGCTGCAAACTCCTAATGTAGAAGCAGTTAAGAAGGGTATTGTAAATCTGGAGAAGCACATTGAAAATGTTAAGAAATTTGGTGTGCCTATGGTTGTAGCAATCAATATCTTTGCTCAGGATACTCCTGAGGAGCTGGAAGCTGTACGTGAGCACTGCGCTAAGCACGGTGTAAATGTTGCTCTGTCCGATGTATTTGCACGTGGCGGTGAAGGCGGCATTGAGCTGGCTAAAGAGGTTGTTGCTTTAGCTGAAAGCGGTAAGGCTGATTTCCATACCATTTATCCTTTAGAAATGTCCTTGAAGGAAAAAATCGAAACCGTTGCTAAGGAAATTTATGGTGCTGACGGCGTAAATTATTCTAAGGATGCTGATAAAGCACTGAAGGAATTTGAAGACATGGGTTATGGTAACCTGCCTATCTGTATGGCAAAAACTCAATATTCCTTCTCTGATGACCAAAATCTCATTGGTCGTCCTAGTGGCTTTACTATTACTATCAAGAACTGCCGTATTTCTGCAGGTGCAGGCTTTATTGTAGTGCTGACTGGTGATATTATGACTATGCCCGGTCTGCCGAAAGTACCTGCTGCTGAAAAGATTGACGTTAGTGATGAAGGCGTAATCAGCGGTTTATTCTAATTATTTATTTGAGGTGACCTATGGAAGCATTATTGATGAAGGGCAAGGCTGTTGCCGACGTTTATAGAGAGGCTATTGCTACAAAAATTGCTGCTGCTAAGGAAAGCGGCAAGGTAGTAACTTTGGCTATAGTTGTAGCTGGTGATGATCAGGCCTCCCATGTTTATAAGGATAGATTAGTTAAGCTGATAGAGAGCCTTGGCGGTGCGGCGAAGGTTGTTCTTTGTCCTGCGAATGCTTCTGAAGCGGAAGTTATAGCTGTTATTAACAGCTTAAATAAGGATGCGGCTATTACTGGCATTCTGCCTATGATGCCCATGCCTAAACATATTAATGGCGATGCTGTTGGTGCAGCAGTTGCTCCGGAAAAGGATGTGGACTGCTTAAATCCTGAAAACATTGGTGCTGTCTTTATGGGACGCAGCAGCTGGGCTCCTTGCACTCCGCGTGCCTGCATGGCAGCGTTAAAGCACTACGGTGTGGAGCTGACTGGTAAAAATGTGGTTGTAATTGGCCGCAGCAATGTTGTTGGCAAGCCGGTGGCAGTGTTGCTTCTAAAGGAAAATGCAACTGTTACTGTTTGCCATTCTAAAACTAAAAATCTGCCGGAGCTGTTAAAGCAGGCTGATGTTATTGTTGCTGCTGTTGGCGTTGCTGCCTTCGTTAAGCCGGAAATGGTTAAAGAGGGCGTAGTTATTGTTGACGTTGGCATCAATGTAGTTGATGGCAAGCTGGTAGGCGACGTTGCTCCTGAGGTAGCAGAGAAGGCTTCTGCTTTTACTCCTGTGCCCGGTGGCATTGGCGTTATCAGTAATATGATGGTTATGGAATGTCTGACTCGTAATTTGTAAGAGGCGTTTTATGAACTATGTATGGTTGTTTTTGACAGCTTTATTTACATTGTTTATTTTCTATAATTCCTCATTACCTGGGTCAGTATCTGGAAATCTTAGTGCTATGGCTGCAGGCTTTATAGTAGATATTACAGATTTCCTGCAGATGAGCCTTAGCGGAGATGTTGAGTATGTGCTGCGTAAGCTGGCGCATTTCTTGGAGTTTGCTTGCCTTAGCTGGATGGTTTGTAAGACATATTCCTCCTTTGGCGTAAGCAATAGAGCTTCAAATGGCTATGTACTCTTTATTTGTCTGCTGGTAGCAGCAGTTGATGAGTATATACAGCTTTTTTCTCCCGGACGCGCTAGTATGGTTAAGGATGTGCTGTTGGATTTTAGTGGTGCATTCTGTATGTGGTTATTTTATAGAATTTATCAATGGCGTTAAATTAAAGGACGTGACTTTATGCCACGTCCTTTTTACGTTTCTAAATAAAGCTAGCCTTTATTTACTTAAATAAGGCATTTTTTTGTCTTTTTTATGTACAATGTTTGAGAAAAAATTGAAACTAGGCTATAATGAATAATGAAGTGGTATAAATAAATGGACCTGTATAAGTATATTAGTGGCCATAGATTGGAGGAAGAAATGAATTTTAGACTATTTAACAAGACTTTTAAAATTTCCTTGTTCAGCATAGCTATCTTTGTTTTCTTTCTATTTGTATCGCTAATTAGTTTGCATGTAGTACGCAATAAGATACTAGAAAATTCTCATATCATGGGTCAGGAGATAGCAGCGCGCTTTGCTACTAAGGAAACCATGAAGATTAAAACTCAGGAAATGCTTTTGCGTAGTGCGGCGCAAAGTATAGAGCAAATTCTTCTTGTGCGTCCCAATTGGAGTGAAAAAGAAATTGCTGAGGAACAGCGTTATTTTGTTGAATATATTGAGGCAAACTCTGAGGTTAGTCGTTTTGAAATGTCTGCTGTTATTAATGGCAAGTTTATTGGCACGCCTACATGGGAGCAGGAAAGCGACCCTACAAAGCTGGAATGGTACCAGTCTGCGCTGAATAATAAAGGCAGGGTGGTATACAGTAATCTTTATAAAATAGGCCAGTCTGAAGGAAGAGTGCTGACAATGTCAATGCAATTAGGAGACAGAAACGACGTGTTGGCAATGCACATATATCCTGAAAAGCTCAATGCTCTTTTAGCGGATAACAAGCTTCCTAATCACAGCTATTATTACTTGTGTGACCCCAATGGTAATATTATGTTTACTATAAATGAGCGCTCACTTTCCTTGGAAGAGCAGCAGCCATATGTTGATCATATCTTTAGCGAGGTTCGTAAAAGCCTGCAAAGCGGTGAGCGTAGCTATATTACAGATTATGAAGGTAATAAACGTGGTGTTTACTATACTGTTTCAGACAAGGGCTGGATTTCCATTGTAACAATTCCCTATGACTATTTGTTGGGAGATTATCAGAATTTGCTGCAATGGTTTATTATTACCTTAGGAATTATGCTGCTTTTAATGCTGCTTTTGGCCTTGCGTGAGCGCATGCTTAACAAAAAGGTAGAAGCCTTTAATGAGGTTGTACGCGTTTTAGGTAATTCCTATAATGCTATTTATAGAATTAATTTTGATGAAGGCAAGTACTTTATGATCAAGGCAGATCCACTTGATGGTATTGAGCCTTCTGAAAGCGGTAATTATGATGATTTAATCAAAAATGTGTTAGGTTATGTAGAGCCTAGTGCTGTGGAAGAGTTTTCTGTAACCTTTTCATTAGATAATATTCGTAAGCTGATTGAAGAGGGCGTATGTGATTTTGGCGGCGAGTTTAGACAACGCTTTGGTAACGAGTACAGGTGGGTAAATGTTCGCTTGACCTGCGACCGTATGCTGCAAACTGGCGAGGCTATTATGAGCTTCCGTGAGGTGGATGCTGAAAAGCAAAAGCAGCTGGAGCATATGCTGATAATTGAAAGAGCTCTTCGTGTGGCACAGCAAAATGCCAAATCAAGAAATATGTTTTTCTCTGCCATGAGTCATGATATGCGTGCACCCTTGAATGGTATGATTGGCATGGCTGAGCTGGCTGCGCTGCATAAGGACGAGCCTCAGGCCGTTGATAATTATGTACAAAAGATTAAATCTGCGGGCAAACAGCTTTTGACCTTGATTAATGATATTTTGGAAATGGCCAAAATGGAAAATGGCAAGGTGGAGCATTTGCAGGAGGATTTTGATATTTATGCTGTTATCAATGATGCTTGTGGACTTTTTGAGGCGCAGGCTAGTGTAGAAAATAAGCAGTTTACTAAAAAGCTGCAGGTAAATCACGAAATAGTTAATGGTGATGTGCAGGCGCTGCATCAGGTTTTGAATAATGTTCTGTCCAATGGTATAAAATATACTAGAGAGCAGGGACAAATATTATTTGAAGTGCATCAGGGAGAGCTTGATAAGAAGGGGCGACGTGATTACTGCTTCGTGGTTAGTGATACAGGCTGCGGTATGTCTGAAAAATTCTTGGAAAAGATTTTTACACCCTTTGAGCGTGATAGTCTTTTTGGTGCGCAGAATGTTATTGGCACAGGTCTTGGCATGACGATTGTTAAGAGCTTAGTAGAAAGAATGGAAGGCAGCATTCAGGTTGAAAGTAAGCTGGATGTTGGTACAACCGTAAGTATTACTATTCCCTTTACTGTGGTTCAGCCAGACAAATCTAGTAATACTGTAATTGAGCAGCAAGTACAGCTGAAGGATTTTGCGGGCAGCACTATTTTAGTTGCGGAGGATAATGATATCAATATGGAAATCATTACTGAGCTACTGCAGATGAATGGACTGACCGTTATTCAGGCAGCGGATGGTAAGGAGGCAGTTGATAAATTTAATGCTTCTGAGGAAAATAGTGTTGATATGATTTTGATGGATATTCAAATGCCTAACATGGATGGATGCCAGGCTTCCAATGCTATTCGTGCTCTTGCTAGAAAGGATGCAGAAAGTGTTCCTATTATCGCGCTGACTGGTAATGCAGGTGATGAGGATGTAGAGGCTGCTATGAAGGCTGGAATGAATAGCTATATGGTTAAACCGGTACAAATGAAGCTGCTGGCACAAACTATGAGTGAATATATCCATATTGATTTTGATGAATATAGTGCTATTTAATTGGTGAGCTGAGGGGAGGCTTGGCGATGCAATTGAAGGAATTACCATCTTTTTTAGAAATAGACATTAAAAGCAGTTTAGAGGATCGCTTTATGGAAAGCGAAGCTTTGTATGTACGTTTTCTGAAAAAGCTATTGAATGATACTAATGTAGTAGAGCTAAAGCAGGCTGTAGATGCTGAAGATTGGGAAAATGCAATGCGTAAGGCCCATAACCTTAAGGGTGTGTGCGCAAATTTGGGTCTTACCAAGCTAAGCAGAGACTTTGCTGCTATTGTTGCAGAGCTGCGTAGTGATGCTTATACAGCTCAAAGTGTAGGAAGCTTACTAGAAAAGGCTTTGATAGAGTGGGAAAAAACAACTATCTGCATTAGTAAATTAGAATAGCTCAACTTAATATGTTATCTTTAAAGCAGCACTGGGTTGTTAAGCCCCAGTGCTGTTTTTGCGTTAAGAGGTATAAAAAACGCCGGAGCATAGCTCTGGCGTTTTACATCTAATACATATTATTTTGTAAGCTTCACGCTGTTTCGCACTGGCAGGTTCAGTAGAATAATGGCAGCAAAGATAAGTCCCATACCAACTAGCTTTTGACTTGTTAGTGACTCCTGAAAATAACAGATGCCAATTACTGCTGCTACTAATGGTTCTATGGTTGCAAGGATTGATGCTTGTCCAGGCTCTATATAAATTAGTCCTTTATTGTAGAGCAGATATGGAATAACAGCGCATACAAGTCCAAGACCTAGCACATTTAAAATAGCTGCTGCATTAAGTTGGTTGAAAGTATTGGATGGAAAATCAGCTATAGGCAAGGCTGCTAGGGATGAAAAATAAAATGTATATACAGTAATGGTTGCTGAGGTATATTTTTCTACAGCATATTTGCCAAAGATACTGTAGAGTGCATAGCCAAAGCCGCTGCCTAAGCCATAAAGCAGGCCCATAAAGGTAAGGTTTAGACTACCGCTAAAGGCTCCGGTTACACAACCGCAGCCGGCAAAGGTCATAACTAATGCAACTGCCTTTTTAGTAGTAAAGCTTTCCTTGAAAAGAAAGACTGACATTACCATAACAAAGATTGGTGCTGTGTATAATAGCAGTGCAGCAACTGCCAAAGAGCTGGCTGCAATACAGTTAAAATAACAGTAATTGAAGAAGGTTAAACTCATTACTCCAGTGCCTATAAACATCCAGGAGTCGTGCCAATCTATATGAAATAAGCCTTTTGCTGATGGTAGCAACGCTGCTGTTGCGCAAATTGCCGAAGCAATGGAGCGTAGTGCTACAATTTGGATAGGCGTAAAGCCAAGAGCTGATAAATGCTTAACAAATAGACCGATAAGGCCCCAAAGAGCAGCTGCACAGATGATATAAAGATAAGCCTTTGTTTTCATAATTAATAACCAGGGCCAGGATATGTGGTCCTTTTCCTTTCCGTGGTATTAAGAGTTATTTTTTCTTTTGGCCCCAAAATTTATGGAACTTTTCTAAAAGCTCCTTTTGATTTTGCTTTTGGGGCCACAGCTCCCAGTTGTCACTATTGCGCATAGCTGCGCCTAAATGGTCATAAACCTGAGGGTAGCGGTCGTTGAGCTCGGCAATGTGTTCTTTAACGTCCTGACGAGTGGTGTTGCCATCATAGGGACAGGGGTTTTTGAGAGGCTGAAGCTGGAGCAGCTCTATTAGCTCTCTAACTTCGGATTCGCGATAGTAGAGCATTGGCCTTAGTACGGTAATGCCTGTGCGGGATAATGGGGTAACTGGTAAAAAGGTGCGCAGCTGTCCGCTGGTCATGATGTTCATAAAAAAGGTTTCTACAGCATCATCATGGTGATGGGCCAGTGCTACCTTATTAAAGCCCAGCTCTTTAGCGCGTCTATTGGTAACAGCACGACGAAAATAAGCGCAGGTAAAGCAAGGGCTACCGCCCTTCTTTTTGTGTGCTTCCATAACATCAACATCATCGCTATAATGCTCCAAGCCGTATTGAGCACAAAAGGCCTCCAGTTTTTCTTTAGGAAAATCAGGAGAAAACATAGTATTGACCGTATAGCATGCCAAGTCAAAGGGGATTGGTGAATGCTGGCGTATTTCTGCCAGCATAGCAGTTAGCAGCATACTGTCCTTACCACCGCTAAGGCCTATGAGTATACGGTCCCCTGGACTTAACATATCAAATTCTATAATAGCACGCCACAGCTTGCTAAGCTTATCAGCAGGTACAAATGGTTTACGTGACATATTAGCTCCTTTTTTAGATATGAATTTAAACGCTTTAATTTTAGCATATTTTACCAATAGGCTCAATGGATTGCCTACTTGTCAGAATATTTAAATCAAAATAATGTTCACTTTTATCAATGAAGGAATAGACGATTTGTGGTATAATAAAAAGGCTGATTAAATTAATTATAGAGAGGGACGCAGGTGCGTCTTTAGTTTATGGAGGATACTTTGATATGACTGATACTATTAGAGGGTTAAACCTTCAGCAGGCTGATGCGGTACAAACTACAGAAGGACCTATGCTGATTTTAGCAGGTGCAGGAAGTGGCAAAACTAAGGTTTTGACCTGTCGTATGGCACATCTTTTAAATCAGGGTGTACGCCCTTATAGAATTTTGGCAATTACTTTTACCAATAAGGCTGCTAAGGAAATGCGCGAGCGTGTGGATAAAATGGCAGGATTGGCTGCAAAGGATGTGTGGCTGTTTACCTTCCACGCCTTTTGTGCTAGAGTGCTGCGTCATGATATAGATAAGCTTGGCTACGGCAATAACTTTGCTATTTATGATACTACTGATTCTAAAAATCTTATTAAGCAGGTTTTAAAGGAGCTTAATTTAGACGAGAAACGCTTTCAGCCGTCCGGTATTGCATCTGCTATTAGTAATGCTAAAAATCAATTGCAGGATGCTGCTGCTTATGCTAAAGAAGCAAGCGATTTTTATCAGCAAAAGGTAGCAGAGGTATATACTCTGTATGAAAATAAGCTGAGAGCTAATAATGCTGTTGACTTTGATGATTTGCTGCTTTTGACCTTAAAGCTTTTCCAAACTAATGAAGACGCACGTACTAAATATCAGGATAAGTTTGACTATATCATGGTGGATGAGTATCAGGACACCAACCATGCTCAATATCTGTTGACTAAAATTTTGGCGGCTAATCATCACAATCTTTGCGTTGTGGGCGATGCTGACCAAAGTATTTATGGCTGGCGTGGCGCTGATATCCGCAATATTTTAGACTTTGAAAAGGATTATCCTGAGGCAAAGCTGGTAAAGCTGGAGCAAAATTACCGCAGTACCCAGATTATTCTTGATGCTGCTAATGCTGTTATTGATAATAATACAGGACGTAAGCCTAAAAATTTGTGGACTGATAATGGCAGTGGCAGAAAGATTACCTATTTCCAGGCTGCTGATGAGCGTGATGAAGCACGCTTTATGATTGAAAAAACACAAGAGCTGCAGGATAAGGAAAATATTCAGCTTGGTGATGTTGCTGTATTATACCGCACCAATCCTCAGTCTCGCGTATTTGAGGAAATGCTGGTTAAAAGTGGTATTCCCTATAATATCGTTGGTGGTACTAAGTTCTATGACCGCAAGGAAATTAAGGATATCATTGCTTATCTGCGTTTGATTTTTAATCCTAGTGATGCCTTGAGTCTGCTGCGTATTATTAACGTACCTCGTCGTGGTATTGGTGATGCTACATTGGCTAAATTGGAGGCCTTTGCAGCTGAAAATGACATGAGTCTTTTTGATGTTGTTTCTAATTCCAGTCAGATTCCTGGTCTGAGCAGTCGTTTTGTTAATAAGCTAGATGAACTGGCAAGCACTATTTTTGAGCTGATTAATGAAGCTCAGGCGGTGCCTGTAAAGGAACTGATTGATGATGTAATGAATAAAACCGGTTATTTGGAGGAGCTGCAGATGAGCCGCAGTCCGCAAGACCAAAGCCGTATTGATAACCTGCAGGAGCTTTTGAGCGTAGCAGAGGATTTTGCTAAGAGCGGTGAAGAGGATACCTTGGAAAACTTCCTGGCTCATGTAGCGCTTGTTTCTGATATTGATAATGCAGAGCTGGGTGAGCAGGCGGTAACACTTATGACACTGCACTCTGCTAAAGGCCTGGAATTCCCCGTTGTCTTTCTTGTTGGCATGGAAGAAGGAATTTTCCCTCATGCACGTACATTGTTAGATGAAGAGGAAATTGAAGAGGAACGCCGTCTTTGCTATGTAGGTATTACTAGAGCGGAGAAGCATTTATATTTAAGCAATGCACGTATGCGTATGATGTTTGGTCACACCGTATCTTATCCGCCTTCTCGCTTCCTTGATGAAATTCCAGGTAGATTGGTAGAAACATTTACTCGTCCTGTTTTACATCGTACTACTATCAGTCACGTAGAGAAGCCTAAAGAGGTAAGAAGCAGCAGTAATTGGTTTGTACAGTCAGCAAGCAGCTTCAAGCCTAAGGAAAATAGCGTTACTCTCTCCTTTAATACCGGAGATAAGGTTGAGCATTCTAAGTGGGGTGTGGGTACTGTTGTAAGTGCTAAGTCAGCAGAGGATGGACAGGAAATCAAGGTTGCCTTTGCTGGTGCTGGCATCCGTTGTTTGTTGACTAAATACGCTAAGCTGAAAAAGCTGTAGGAGCTTGATTTTGGAGGAATGAAATGTCTGAGCAGGATTTATTTGCAGACGAAAGAGCGGAGGCCTTAGCTGAGGCAGAGGCTCTGCGTGAGGAAATTCGCCATAATGAATATTTATATTATGTTTTGGATGCACCGCAGCTGACTGATGCAGAGTATGATAGGCTTATGGTGCGTTTGAGAGAAATAGAAGCAGCATATCCTGAAAGTATTCCAGCTGATTCTCCTACTCAAAGAGTTGGCGGTCGTGCTTCCTCTCAATTTGCTGAGGTTAGACATCTGCAGCCCATGCTGAGCCTAGGCAATGCTTTTTCTGAAAATGAGCTGCGTTCCTTTGACGAAAGAGTGCGTAACGGCCTTCCTGACGGAAGCAAAATAGAATATGTAATGGAGCCTAAGATTGATGGCCTGGCTTGCAGTCTTATTTATGAAAATGGTAAGCTGGTGCGTGCTGCAACTCGCGGTGATGGTGTAACTGGTGAAAATGTTACAGCCAATGTACGTACTATTCGTACCATCCCATTAGTGCTGAAGGTTCCTGAGGGTGAAGCTATTCCTGAGCTGTTAGACGTTCGTGGTGAGGTTTACATGCCTCGTCATGAATTTATGCGCCTTAATGAAGAGCGTGCAGAGCGTGGTGAAAGTGAATTTGCTAATCCTAGAAATGCTGCTGCAGGCAGTCTGCGCCAGCTGGACCCGCAGGTAACTGCTAGCCGTTCCCTAAGCTTTTTTGCCTACTATCTTGTAGGTGAGGGCGCTAAGCCTAAGCATGGAGATTCTTTAGACACCTTAAAGGCATATGGCTTTAAGGTTAATAGCCATAAGGTTGTCAACAATATTGAGGAGGCTATTGAGCTGGTTCATGATTTTGATACCAGACGTGGCAATCTTCCATTTGATACCGATGGTGCCGTAATTAAGGTCAATGATGTTTATCAGCAAAATATTCTGGGTGCAACAGGTAAGGACCCTCGTTGGGCTATTGCCTTTAAATATCCACCGGAGCAGGCTGAAACTACTTTAGAGGATATTGATTGGCGTGTTGGTCGTACTGGTGTGCTGACTCCTACTGCAATTCTTACTCCTGTAAAGCTGTCTGGTAGTGTAATTAGCCGTGCAACACTTCATAATGAGGATTTTATCAAGAGTAAGGATATCCGTATTGGTGATAGAGTAATTATTAATAAAGCGGGCGAGATTATTCCTGAGGTGCTGCGAGTGGTTTTAGACAAGCGTGGTGAGAATGTTAAGCCTGTAGAGATTCCGTCTAAATGTCCTGAATGTGGCTGGAGTGTAGAGCGTCAGGGTGCAGAGGCTGCTATTCGTTGCACTAATCCTCATTGCCCAGCATTAGGTCGTGAGGGCTTGATTCATTTTGTGAGCCGTGATGCTATGAATATTGAAGGCTGTGGTCCGTCCGTTATCAACCAGCTCCTTGATGCAGGGCTGGTACGTGATGCAGCTGATTTATACACTTTAAAGCGTGAAGAGCTGCTGCAGCTAGAGCGTATGGGCGAAAAGTCTGCTGATAATCTTTTGGCTGCCTTGGAGTCAAGCAAGGAAAATCAGCTGGATAAGCTGCTTTTTGCTTTAGGTATACGTCATGTCGGCGCTAAGGTGGCACGCATTTTAGCATTGGAGTTTGGTAGTATTGATAAGCTGCTGGAGGCAGAAGCCGAGCAGTTGGCGTCTATTCGTGACATTGGTGGCAAGATTGCCGAAAGTGTTGTTACCTGGATGTCCGTGCCTACCAATAGAGATTTACTAGAGCGTTTGAAGGCTGCAGGGCTGGATATGACCTTTACTGCTCCTGAAACTAGTAAGGAAAATCCTTTCTTTGGCAAGACCTTAGTATTTACTGGTACTTTGCCAACCTTGGGACGAGCTGAGGCTAAAACTATGGCACAGGATGTTGGTGCTAAGGTTAGCGGAAGCGTTAGCAAAAAAACTGATTACGTTATTGCTGGTGCTGAAGCAGGCAGTAAGCTGGAAAAGGCAGAGCAGTTAGGCGTTACTGTCATTGATGAGGCAGAATTTTTACGTATGCTGAAGAACGAATAAAATATGAGACTGCTTGTTGTTAGCAATATAGCTTGCGCAGGCAGTCTTTTTTATTATTAGCAAGTGATAAACTATGCTCAAGGGAATATTACTACTTAAATGTTCCCTTTTTTAGTGTAAATGTGATATAATAAAACGGGTTATTACTTAAAATCAATATAAATTTTTTAGGATGGTGAAAAAATGAAAGTATCTGCTGAAGACGTTAAGCACATTGCACAGCTTTCCCGTTTGACCGTTCCCGAATCTGAAATGGAATTGTTCACCGAGCAATTCAACCAGATTCTGAACTATGCCGATATTCTTGAAAAAATCGATACTACCGGTATCGAGCCGACTCCCTACGTTCTGCCTGTAAGCAACGTACTGAGAGAGGACGTTGTTAAAGAGGGCGTTTCCCACGAGGAAGCTCTGCTGAACGCTCCTGCTGTTCACAATGACGGCTTTAAAGTACCGCGCGTAATCGACTAATAAGGAGGCACAACTGTGGAACTGTATAAACTTACTGCACACGAGCTGCATGATAAGCTCGTCAACAAAGAAGTAAGCTCCGTTGAACTGACTAACGCTCTTTATGCGCGTATCGACGAAGTTGAAGATCAGGTTAACGCTTATGTTACCCTGGATAAAGAAAATGCTCTGGCACAGGCTGCTAAGGTTGACGCTAAAATTGCCGCTGGCGAAGCTATTGCTCCTTTAGCTGGTATTCCTGGTGCAATTAAAGATAATATTTGCACCAAAGGCCTCTTGACCACCTGCTCCTCCAAAATGCTGAGCAATGTTACTCCTATTTATGACGCACATGTAATTAAAAATCTGCGTGCTGACGAAACCATTTTCCTGGGCAAAACCAATATGGACGAATTCGCAATGGGCTCTACCACCGAATCCTCCTTCTATGGTCCTACCCGTAACCCCTGGAACTTAGAGCGCGTTCCTGGTGGTTCTTCTGGCGGTAGTGCTGCTGCAATTGCTGCTGGCGAAGCTATTTGGACTTTGGGCTCCGATACTGGCGGATCTATTCGTCAACCGGCTTCCTTCAACGGCTGCGTTGGTATTAAACCTACCTATGGTCGTGTATCCCGTTATGGCTGTGTAGCATTTGCTTCCTCTCTGGACCAAATTGGACCTATCACCAAAGACGTAACTGATGCTGCTACTGTTTTGAACACCATTTGCGGTAAGGACGAAATGGACTCCACTTCTCTGAATGTTGAAGTTCCTGATTTTACCAAGGCTTTGGTTCAAGACGTTAAAGGCCTGCGCATTGGTCTGCCTAAGGAATACTTTGGCGACGGCATTGATGCCGAAGTTAAAGCTGAAATCATGAAGGCTGTTAAAAAATATGAAGAGCTGGGCGCTGAAATTGTTGAAGTATCCCTGCCTCATACCGAATATGCAGTAATCACCTACTACATCATTGCTCCGGCTGAAGCATCTGCAAACCTGGCACGTTATGATGGTGTTCGCTACGGCTTCCGTAATATGGAAGCAGCATCTGCTCCTGAAATGACCACCCTGAGCCGTACTGAAGGCTTTGGTCTGGAGGTTCGCCGCCGCATTATGCTGGGTACCTATGTACTGTCCAGTGGTTACTATGATGCATACTATGTAAAAGCACTTAAGGTAAAAGCCCTGATCAAA
>USBG01000018.1 GCA_900552855.1 uncultured Phascolarctobacterium sp.
CATGCAGAAGAGTTAGACAGCTACAAGATGGATAACATCGTTGTAGAAGATGCAAAAGACGTTTTGCCAGGTGGTATGGTAAAAACTCAAGGTGCTGTTGGTATTCTTGGTGACAAGGACGTTATGGATACTCCTTTTAGCGTAACCAACGTATCCGAAAAAACTTTAGATAAGTTCCTTGGGCCTAACGAGCCCTTGGATAAAGCTTTGGTTGGTATTCCTTCTGTACGTGCATCTGGTAGTATTCTTCATGGCGATTTCTCTATTCGTGGTTTCCGTACTAATGGTACCGCAATGTATGTCAATGGTATTCATGGTGTAATGACTCAGTTCAATCTGCCTATGTTTGCTATGGAAAGCGTTGAAGTTGTTTCTGGTCCTAACTCTATGCTGGGTGCAAGTGGTGTACAATACGAATCCTCTACTGCAGGTGGTTTGGTTAATGCTCGTACTAAACGTGCTGGCGAGCATGACTTTATCAAATATAAACAAACCTTCTCTGGTCACAGCTCTTTTGGTGAATATCTTGATGTAAGCCAACGCTTTGGTGAGAATCGTGAATGGGGCGTGCGCCTGAATACTGAAATCCTAAATGGTGAAACATCTGTTGATGAAGCCAGAATGAAGGCTAAAGGTATTGCTATCAATATTGACCACAAGGATGAGCATAGCAGCACTAATTTGTTTGCTAACTATCGCGACTTGGATGTTTATAATGGCGTTCGTTGGTTTAAATTGGCAAACCCGGGCAGTGCTCAGTTAGATACTCCTGAAGGAAAAAAAGTTGATATTAAGGTTCCTGGTGTAACTGGTATTCCTGATGCTCCTGATGGAAGCAAAAACTTTGCTGCAGCAGGTACTCACAAAGCTGGCTATGGTTGGTTTGCAACCTTGAATCATGAGCAATACATGAATGATGATTGGACTCTGTTCGCTAATTTTGCTTACAGCAATCAAAAACTGAACCAAAACCTGTCTCCAAACATGAGCTCTTATTGGATTAAGGACGATGCTGGTAATTATGATTTAATCCAAACTAATAGTGCAACTCCGCAACACTCCTATTACGCACAAATGGGCAGCAGAAATAAATTTGAAACTGGTGACGTGAAGCATGAGGTTATTCTTTCTGTAGATAAAGCTTGGAGAAACCGTGATAGTGGAAAACCTGTTCCTGGTAAATTGCATCTTGGTCAAGGTAATATTTACAACGGTACAATGGATCAAACTCATGATGCTAGCATTATTGGCTACAAGGTTGGACCTAGCAACAAAACATCTATTTGGGGCGTATCCTTGTTAGATAGCATGGAATTTGGTAAATGGGGTGCTATGGTAGGCGTACATAAGCATGCAGCAGATGCTCGTTCTTGGAATAGTAAAAACAAAGGATATGATTCTGTAAAATCTGATGCAACTTGTCCCACCTATGCTTTGAGCTATAAACCAGAAGATAATATTCTTATTTATGGTAGCCATGCCGAAAACTTTGATATTGGTACGGCAGCTGGCGGAAACTATGAAAACGAAGGTGAAGTGTTACCTCCGTTTAAAACTAAGCAAGATGAAATTGGTATTAAGTATGCAACTAAAGGTGGCGTGTATACACTTGCATACTTTGACATTGACCAAGCTAATAATATCAGCGTAGCTAACAAAATAGATGTTAATGGTGACGGAAAAGCTGAACCGTTCTATCGTCAAGACGGCAAAGTTAACCACAAGGGCGTTGAATTGAGCTTTAATGGTCAAATTGCTGATAAATGGTATGGTATGGTTGGTATTTCTTATCTTGACGCTAAGTATGAAGAAATGGGGAGCTCTGCAGCATTTAAAAATGGCAAGCGTGTTTCTGGTCAAGGAAAATGGAGCGGTTCTGCAGCATTGGAATACAAGGCTGACGAAAGCTTTAGCGTAATTGGCCGTGCAACCTACACTGGTTCCACTCCGTTCTACACTGTAAACTATAACAGCAGTACTGTAACTAAAGACAGCCTGCATCTGATGGCTCCCAGCTACATGGTTTATGATCTTGGCGTAACCTATAATACTAAGATTAATGATACTCCTGTTAAGCTGAGCGCTATGTGCTACAACGTGGCAGATAAGGATTACTGGACTGTTGCACGTGGTGACCAATTATATGTTTCCACTCCGCGTACTTTCTTCGTTTCTGCTGAATTCGAAATCTAATAAACTTGTATTGAATAAAGAGGGTACTTGTTGCCCTCTTTATTTCTCTACTTATTTTTTGCGAAGTATATTGCAGTATTCGTATCTGTTTTAGGTATAGTTAATGGATTAACTAATGCTTATTTAGAGTTTAAAATACATGAATTTATAAATTATCCACATTATCCACAGGCAATTTAGCTATGTGGATAACTGTCTTTAAGAAAGAGTACGCTTATTATGAGAATTGTACTAAAGCTTTTGGCTTGTATCTTGGCTTTACTGTGTATGGCTGGCTGTGGCAATGAACGGACCCATATTACAGTGGAGAATAATGAAAAGGATGTTGCTGTTTTGGCAGCATATAGGCATCTTGCTCCAGGTGAAAAGGATGGCTTTTATTGCAGCCGCATTTTGGGAGTGTGGGAGCCTCTTATTACCCATAATGAAAAGGGTGAGCCAGTGGGAAAGCTGGCAACTGGTTGGCAAATGGAGGACGAGGGTAAGGTATGGACCTTTTACCTGCGTCAGGGAGTAAAGTTTCATAACGGAACTGATTTTAATGCTGATAGCGTTATTAAGAATTTTGACAGAATGAAGCTAGGCTATAAAAAATCAAGCTTTTATGGTTTGGCTATTGATACATATTATCCTTCGCTAAAAAAATACGAAAAGCTGGATGATTATACTGTGCGTTTGACCTTTGGTCAGGCCAACGTTAATCAGCTTTATAAGATGATGGATTTTGGCAGTCCTATGTATGCTCCGGAGTGCTTTACTAAGGATGGCTATTACAATGGCTTTGCTATTGGTACAGGTCCGTATAAGATTAAGGAAAACGCTTTAAATAAATACGTGCGCTTGGAAAAGTTTGATGATTATTGGGGCGAAAAGGCTCACATCAAGGAGTTTGTTATTAAAAGCATTCCCAGTCCTGAGGTGCGCTATGCTGCACTTAAGGCTGGTGAAATTTTAGGTGTACTTGATTTGAATGCAATTCCACCATTTTTGGCAGACGAGGTGAAAAAGGATTCTCGTTTTGCTATTTCTGTTAACAAATCTACCATGACAAGGTTTTTGAATCTTAATGGCACCAGAGCTCCCTTTAATGATGTGCGTATGCGTAAGGCTGTCAGTTTGATGATTAATAGGGATTTATTAGTAAATTCCTTATATTTGGGCTATGCCTATCCCACACAAAATCTTTTGAATTATACCAGTCCTTATTTTGTGCCTATGCCTGTTGAGTATAATGTGGCTAAGGCCAAGGCGCTGGCTAAGGAGGCCTTGGGTGATAAGCGTGTTAAGGCAATTTATTGCATTAATGGCAGTGACCCTTTGCAAAAGGGTGAAGCTGAGCTTATTGCTTATTGGCTGCACGATATTGGTGTTGATGTACAGATTATGGCGCTGGAATATGGCACTATGAACAAAATGATGCGTAAGGGTGAGTATGATATTGCTAGAACTCAGCAGGGATTGCCTAATGGTGACCCTTACAGTATTTTTTACACCTTTATGATGCCTGATGGAGCACGTAATGTTTCTAGCAGCACGCATTATAAAAATGACGAGGTGATTGCTTTAATGGATGAGGCTAAGCATTGCCTGGATGAAAAGCGTCGTAAGGAAATATTTGCTCGTATTCAGGCAATTTCTATAGAGGAACAGCCTATAGTTCCCTTATTTAACGACAAAAGCATTGTTGCCTATAATAAGAGACTAAAAAATTATGATGCCTTGATTTATGGCGTGGACCTTGCAAAGGTAGAGTGGGCAAAATGATTAAGAATTATTTATTAAAGAAAATAGCGATGATGGTTCCTGTTTTACTGGGTATTAGCATGATTGCCTTTATTTTGGGCGTGCTTTCTCCGGGCGACCCTGCGGAGTTTGCTTTAGCTCAAAATGGTCTTGATATGCCTACCGATGCTCAGATTATGGCCATGCGTGAGGAGATGGGACTGAACAGGCCTATTTTAGAACGCTACGGAAGCTGGCTGCTGCAGGTTTTGCAGGGAGATTTGGGCACAAGCTATATAACAGGTCGTCACATTTTTCATGAGCTGATGCTGCGTTTGCCTGTCACGCTGTGCTTGGCCTTTAGCTCTTTGGTGGTAGCGGGCATTGTTGGCATTGGTATGGGGGTTGTTTGTGCTATAAATGAAGGCAAATTTATAGATAAAGCTGTAAATTCTATTACTAATGCTATGCTGGCTGTACCAGGGTTTTGGTTGGCATTGGTTTTGATTTTGCTTTTTAGTGAAACACTGCGTCTTTTGCCTACAAGTGGCAGCAATGGCTGGCAAAGCTTTGTGCTGCCAACTATGGTGCTTTCCTGTGCAACATCTGGTATGGTGTGTCGTTTTATGCGTGGCATGCTGTTAAACGAGTTTAGCAGTCAGTATTTTTTAGTGGCAAGGATTAGAGGTATAAGCAAGCTAAAGCTGCTTTTAAGCTATGCTGTACCCAATGCAATCATTCCAGTAATTGCTCTTTTAGGTAACTACTTTGCAGGAGTATTGGGAGGTTCTGCAATTGTGGAGAGCATTTTTGCTTTGCCTGGATTGGGCACAATGGCGTTGGACGCTATCCGTTTTAGAGATTATCCTGTTTTGCAGGCCTATGTATTGGTAAGCGGTTTTACTTTGGTCATAGTTACTCTTTTAGTTGATTTATTGATTTTTTATTACAATCCTAGGATAAAGGCAGGTGGCAAGGAATGAACACACAAAATATAAAGCTGTATTTTTCTTTGTCCATACTGCTTTTGATAGTTGGCTGCAGTCTTTTGGCTCCTGTTTTAGCATCCTATAATCCCTTTGAGCCTAATATGGCAATTAGGCTGCAGGGACCAAGCTATGAGCATTTTTTTGGTACGGATGCTTTAGGAAGAGATATGTTTAGTCGTATTCTTTACGGTGGCAGGACATCCATGCTTTTATCATTGGTTGCGGCAGTGCTATCACTGGGGTCTGGTATGCTGATAGGTCTTGCCAGTGGCTATTATGGCGGTGCTGTGGACCATTTCTTTACTATGCTCAGCAACATTTTTATGGGTATTCCAGGCAGCTGTTTTATGATAGCTATAGCAGGCATTTTGGGAGCAAGCATAGAAAGCCTTGTTTTAGCCTTGGTTATTACATCATGGGCTGGCTTTTCACGTATAGTAAGAGCTGAGGTAATGCGTTTAAAGGAAGAGCCCTTTGTGGAGGGCTTGCGCTGCTTGGGCTGCAGTGATTGGCGGATTATTTTTCTTCATCTTGTACCTAATATGGTGAATAAGCTGTTGGTGTTATTTACCATTCGTGTAGGCAGAGGAATTTTATCCGTAGCTGGTTTAAGCTTTTTAGGATTAGGTGTGCAGCCACCAACTCCTGACTGGAGTGTTATGATTAATGATGCTATGCTATATTATCGCAGTTCTCCACATCTGATTATTGTTCCTGGACTTTGCATATTTTTATTAATTTTTTCTATTAACTCCTTAGGTGATGTTTTACGTGACCGTCTTGATGTGCAGTTTAACGAGGTAAGAAAATGGTAAAGCATGATATTGAATTACAAAGGCTCTCCGTGCATTTTCCTGTTAAAAGCGGTCTTGTTAAAGCAGTGGATAATGTTACCTATACCTTCAAAGAGGGTCAGATTACGGCTGTTTTAGGCGAAAGCGGCTGTGGTAAATCTGTTCTTGGACAAGCCATTTTAGGAATTTTACCTAGCTATGTAAATTTTTCCGGTGAAATTTATTACGCAGGCAAAGAGCTGCTTAAGCAAAAGGAGATAATGCCTGATTTTTATGGTAAATGTGTTGCGGTTATTCCTCAAAATCCTAGTGAATCCTTAAATCCTATTCGTAGTATCAGAAAGCAGTTTAACGATATTTTAGAGGTTGGCGGAATAAAGGACGCTGATGACGGTATTAAAAGGCAGCTTTTACAAAGCTTTTCCTTGCAGGATGCAGATAGAGTTTTAGATGCCTATTCCTTTGAGCTATCTGGTGGTATGCAGCAGCGTGTGCTGTGTGCCATGAGTGTATGCCTTAATCCTGAGTGGATTATCGCAGATGAGCCAACTAAGGGGCTTGATGACAAGACTAGTAGCATGGTGTATGAAAATTTGCAAACTGTTAAAAGCATAAAATGCTCCAGTATGATTATTATTACCCATGATATTAATTTGGCTCGAAATTTGAGTGATACTGTTGCGCTTATGTACGCAGGGCAGATTGTAGAAAAAAGCAGCAAGCTTTTTGATAGACCCTTGCATCCATATGCTAAGGCCTTTGTAGCAGCTATGCCGGAAAATGGCTTTCAAACATGTCATGGCAAAGCGCCTGAACCTGGTGATAATTTACAGGGCTGTCGTTTTGCTCCGCGCTGTAAGCATTGTCAGCAGCGTTGCTTGGAGCAGGTACCTGAGCTGTACAAAGTGGATGCTGAAACAATGGTGAGGTGCTTTTTATATGCTTAGCTGTGACGGAATTTGCAAAAAATATTATAACCGCAATACAAATCAAAAATTTACTGTTCTTGATAATTGCAGCCTGCAGCTAGATGAAGGCGAATGTGTTGGCATTATGGGACAAAGTGGCAGCGGTAAAACAACCTTGGCGCGTATTTTTCTGCGTTTGATAGAGCCTGATGCAGGCAAGGTGTTCTTTGAAGGTCAGGATATTACTGCTCTTAAAGGAAGTGCTTTAAAGCCCTTTCGTAGTCAGGTGCAGCTTATTTCTCAACGACCGGAAAGCTTTTTTGATCCTATTTTTAAATTAGGAAAAAGCTTAAGAGAACCATTAAAGATTTTTAATCGCTATGATAAAAATAGTGAAGAGAATATTAAAGAGCTGTTAGAGCTTGTTCAGCTGAATACAGCAGTCTTGGACCGTTATCCGCATCAAGTAAGTGGTGGCGAAATACAGCGTCTCAGCATAGCTAGGGCCTTACTATTAAAGCCTAAGGTCTTGGTTCTTGATGAGCCTACATCTATGCTGGATATTTCTGTTCAGGCACAAATATTACACCTGCTTAAAGATATTCAAAAAAGTAATGGCCTTACCTATATGCTTATTGCTCATGATAAGGCTGTTTGTGATTTTTTGTGCAGTAGGATTGTAAGAATCGAAAAAGGTGTGCTCAAGGAATAAATCATAATTAGGTGATGTAAAAACTATATTGAATGATTTAGGACTGTGCGTATTATGGCGCAGTCCTTTTCTATATCTGTGAGATTTTTATTATAAAAGTCCCTTGAAAAAGTTGTTGGTTTAGCAAAAAGTCCCTTGAAAAAGTTGTTGATTTGACGAAAAGTCCCTTGAAAAAGTTGCTGGTTTGATGAAAAGTCCCTTGAAAAAGTTGCGAGTTTAGCAAAAAGTCCCTTGAAAAAATTGCGGGTTTAGCATAGAATTATATTTAAAAAGGGGAACGGAGGGATTAAAATGCTACGTAGAAAAATAGAACAGCAGCTAGTGGCCTGGAAGAATACTGATGACCATAATCCCTTGATAATTAAAGGATGTCGTCAGTGCGGAAAAACCTTTATTGTTGAACATTTTGCTAAGCAAAATTATGATAATGTGATTTATATTAATTTTTTTGAGAACAAGGAATATGAAAATATCTTTTCCGGGTCCTTGGAAGTTGATAACATCACTATGATGATGTCTGTTTCTTTGGGGAAAGAGGTTAGATTTGAGCCGCAAAAAACTATAATCATTTTGGATGAAATCCAAGCCTGTCCCAATGCTAGAACTGCATTGAAATTTTTTAAGTTAGATGGTAGATATGATGTCATTGGAACTGGTTCTTTGCTTGGTGTAAACGGATACAGAGAAGAAGCTGTTTCGGTTCCTGTTGGCTACGAAACCGTAATTGATATGTATCCGTTGGATTTTGAAGAATTTCTGTGGGCTTGTGGTATAGATGACAATGTAATAGATTTTTTAAAGGAGTGTCTGGAAGAAGAAAAGCAGGTTCCTTTGGCATTACATAATAGGATGCGTAATCTTCTTTTGCAATATGCGGTAGTAGGTGGAATGCCTGCTGTTGTTAGCACTTTTATCAAGACTAAGCAAATGAACTTTGTTTTAAATATGCAGAGAGACATCTTGCGTTCCTATGAAGATGATATGGTAAAATATGTTGATATAAAGGATAAACCGCTTATTAAGGGCTGTTTCCAATCAATACCTAAACAGCTAAGCAAGGAAAACAAAAAGTTTCAATATTCCATTGTCAAAAAAGGTGGAACAGCTTCTAAGTTTGCAGGCTGCTTACAATGGATTGAAGATGCCGGGATTACAAAGCGGTGCTACAATCTGTCCATACCTGAGCTTCCCTTAGATGGAAATGCAGAAGAGGATATTTTTAAGGTTTATATGCAGGATAATGGACTTTTCATTGGTATGTTGGAGGATGGCACACAGGCTGATGTCTTACAAGGAAGGCTTAACGGATATAAGGGTGCGATATTTGAAAATTTAGCAGCAGATTTATTTATCAAGATGGGAAGAAAGATTTACTACTATCACAAGAGCTCTGGTTTAGAAGTGGATTTTGTAATTAGGTATAAGGGTAAGGCAACCTTGGTAGAGGTTAAGGCTACTACTGGCAATACTAAAAGTACCAAAACTATATTAAAGCATCCAGAAAAGTATCATGCTGTGCAGGCTATTAAGCTGGGAGATTATAATGTGGGAAGACCTGATGAAGACTATCCTATTTTAACCTTGCCATTTTATATGGGATTTTTACTGACAGAATATTAATGAAGATACTTAAATATTAAAAGAAGGAAGTGTTGATTATGTTATTTGTTTGCTATGCAAAATGCGGTACCTGCAAGAAGGCAGAAAAGTATTTAATGGACAAAGGCTTTGAGTTTACAAAGCGTGATATTAAAGAAGAAAATCCTTCCTTGGAGGAGCTGACAGCTTGGTACAAGGCTAGCGGTTTGCCTTTAAAGAGATTTTTTAATACTAGTGGCAATGCCTACAAGTCTATGAATCTGAAGGATAAGCTGCCAACTATGAGTGAAGATGAGCAGCTGGTGTTGCTTGCTACTGATGGTATGCTAGTTAAGCGTCCTATCGTTGTTAATGGCGATGATGTTCTAGTTGGCTTTAAACAGGCTGAATATGAGGAAAAAGGTTTGTAATTATTTTGGCTGCACTGGCTTTGGTGCAGCCTTTTTCATTGCTTACAGTATTCTACAGATAGACGACATTATATGCTTGTAAGAGACGCATTGGTTTAATAGCTGCAATAATGGAAATTTGCTTTAGTGGGAGCTGTTATGGCATATTTCTGGTGCAGTTTTTTCTTTTTTATGGTAAAATATAATATCTATAATGTTCATTAATAGGTGTTTATCTATAAAATGGCAAGGCTGTTTATGTAATAATTATTTTTTTGAGAAAGGAGGCGGCTTATAGATGGCAGCAAAAATTATCGTAGGCGCAACCGAGGATGAAACCCGTATGGGACTGCTGGAAAATGGTCGTCTCGTAGAGTTTTTGGTGGAAAGAGCTGCTGACCAGCATCTTGTAGGCAGCATTTTCAAGGGAAGGGTTAGCAATGTTGTACGTGGTATTCAGGCTGCGTTTATTGACATTGGTTTAGAGCAAAATGCTTTTTTATATCTTGGCGAAAGCATAGATGTTACTGAGGGACAGAGTGTTATCGTGCAGATCTCTAAGGATGCACGTGGTACTAAAGGACCAACTGCAACTAGAGAAATAACTGTTCCAGGTAAGTATGTTGTTTTACTGCCTAAAGCTAGTTATATTGGAATTTCACGCAAGATTGGTGATAAGGCTGAGCGTGAGCGTTTGCAGCGTGTGTGCGGAGCAGCTAAGCCTGAGGACATGGGAATAGTGGTGCGTACTGCTGCCTGTGGTATTGCTGATGAGCTATTGAAGGCAGATATTTCTAAGCTGGTAGCTGAATGGCGCGTGCTGGCGGCTCGTGAGCGCGTAGCTAAGGCTCCATGCTTACTGCGTCGTGAGCTGGATCTTCCTATCCGTATAGTGCGCGATTATTTGCGCTCTGATTTAGAGGAAATTATTATAGATAATGTTTCTATATACAAACGTATGGAGGAGCTGCTGCAGCAGATTCCACAAAGAAACAGCATTAAGCTGACCATGTATCAGGGTGTGGAGGATATTTTTGCCTATAATCGTCAGGAGGAAGAAATTGCTGGTATTTCTGATAGACAGGTAATGCTTCCTAGTGGTGGTTATCTTGTTTTTGACTATACTGAGGCTATGACTGTTATTGATGTTAATAGCGGTAAGTTTAGTGGCAGAGAAAACCTTGAAGAAACAATTATGCAGATAAATCGTGAGGCTGCTGCAGAAATTGCCCGTCAGCTGCGTTTGCGTGATATTGGTGGCATTATTGTTGTTGACTTCATTGATATGCATACAGAAGAGCATAAGCGTGAAATACTGGATGCCTTGCAAAAAGCCTTTGCAGGAGATAAAATGCATCCTAAGGTTCAGGATATTACTGTGCTTAATCTGGTAGAGATTACTAGAAAGAAATCTCGTCAGAATCTATCCTCTGCATTGTATACGCAATGCCCAGTTTGTGACGGTAGTGGCAGGGTGCAAAGCAGGGAAAGCCTGGCTCTGGAGATTAAGCGTAAGCTGAGGGGGCTTTTGAAGCGTAGAGGCAGCTCTAAAAATCTTTTGGTAGCTGCCAATCCATGGCTTGCACAATGGCTTATCAGTAAGGATTTAAAGGCATGGGAGCGAGAGCTAGCCTGCAGTTTGCGTATTGAAAGTGATCCGTCGCTGCATGTTGAAAGCTTCATGATTCTGGATAATACAGGTGCTTAAAAATAGTCTGTAAAAATTTAATCTGGAAGAAAATTTTTAATGATTTTTAGCTGTTTCTCTGTTGACAAAAAGCGGAGTGTAGGTTAAAATATTCTGGTATGGACTGAAGTGGTCCGTCCCCAACCGCGCAGAGAGGTTTTGGAAAATCTCCAATACTGGAGTACCGTATTTGGCGAGTCTATCATAAAGGGAGGTGCAATAGATGTACGCTATTATTCAAACCGGCGGTAAACAATACCGTGTAAGCGAAGGCGAAACCCTGCAAGTTGAAAAACTGAACGCAGAAGTTGGCGCTGAAGTTGTTTTTGAAGAAGTTCTGACCGTTGTTAACGACGCTGACGTTAAGATTGGCAAACCCGTAGTTGAAGGCGCAAAAGTTGTTGCTAAAGTTGTTGAGCACGGCCGCGCAGACAAAATTTTCGTTTTCAAATACAAAGCTAAATCCAACTACCGTAAACGTCAAGGTCATCGTCAACCGTTCACCACTGTTGAAATCACCGCTATCAACGCTTAATTGTTATGATAACCGTGGATTTTTACAAGGATGAGCAGGGGATGATTACTGGCTATAAGGTTAGTGGTCATGCAGGCTATGCTGAAGAAGGCAGCGACATTATATGTAGCTCAATTTCTTCTTTAACACAGGCTCCTGTAATTGGCTTGGAAAAGCACTTGAATTTACATCCGTCTTGTCTGGTTAATCAAGAGGACGGAATTTTAGAGGTAGCATTGAACAGTGCTCCTACTGACATGACGCAGGCAATTTTGATGACCATGTTTTATAGCGTGGACTCAGTAGCTCGTCAGTGTCCGCAATATGTTCGAATCAAAGAACATAGGAGGTGAAAGTAATGTTTGAAATTATTCTGCAATTACATGCACATAAAAAAGGTACCGGTAGCTCCCACAACGGTCGTGACTCCAACGCGCAACGTCTGGGCACCAAAGCTCATGACAGCCAATTGGTAACCGCTGGCAGCATCATCGTTCGTCAACGTGGTACTAAATTCCATCCCGGCAACAATGTTGGCATGGGCAAAGATTACACCATTTACGCTATGGTTGAAGGCCGTGTAAAATTCGAACGCAAAGGCCGCGACAAACGTCAAATCAGTGTATATCCTGTTGAAGAAGCAGCTATGTAATTTCCGACTAAATATAACGCACCATCTGCAGTGTTGGAGCTCCTAGACGTACTCATAGTACGCCGTCGTCGCTCCGCCTAGCATCTGGCACGTTCTCTTTAGTCTTATGCAAAGAGGCTTATGATTCGCACTCTGTAAGGAGTGCGGATTTTTTTGTTTACGTCTTACTTTATTTTTCAAAAATTACACTACTAGTAGCTTCTCTCTGTTGTATAATAGTAATATGTTATCGAAATGGAGTGATACTGTGACGAAGCTGAAAGAAACTAAAGAATTTATTAAAGATTTATGGCTTTTGACAAAAAGCTATTGGCAGTCCGAGGAACGTAATAAGGCATTTTTGTTACTAATTGCTATTGTGGCCTTGACACTGGGCATTGTGTATATGCTGGTGCTTTTGAACCAGTGGAATAATTCCTTTTATAGTGCTTTGCAAAATTATGAGACTGACAAGCTTTTTGATGAGCTTATACATTTTTCCTGGCTGGCTGCTATCTACATTATTTTGTCCGTATATTCCTATGTTTTGCAGCAGACGTTGATTTTAAACTGGCGTAGGTGGATGACTAATCGTTTTATAGATATTTGGCTTAAGAATCGTACCTACTATCATTTGCAGATGTTTGGTAAGGATACTGATAACCCTGACCAACGTATTAGTGAGGATGTGCGTCTTTTTGTAGAGATGACCTTAAGCTTTGCTATTGGTATTTTAAAGGCCTTTTGTACCTTTGCTTCCTTTGCCTTTGTGCTTTATAAGCTGTCTGGCTCATTGGAGTTTACCTTTATGGGCAGGGAGTGGAGCATTGATGGTTATATGTTCTGGGCTGCACTTGTTTATTCTGTAATTGGTACCTGGGTTACTCACCTTGTTGGTAAAAAGCTGGTTCAGCTTAATTTTGTGCAGCAGCGCTATGAGGCAGATTTTCGCTTTAGTATGATTCGCCTGCGTGAAAATGCAGAAAATATTGCCTTTTACCGTGGTGAACAGCAGGAGAGTGGTGTTTTTAAGGAACGCTTTACCTTGCTTTTAGATAATTTTTGGCGCCTTGTTACGAAGCATAAGCAGCTGATTTGGCTTAACTCTGGTTATTCTCAGATAGCTATTATTTTTCCCTTTGTTGTGGCTATGAATCGTTATTTGTCTAAGGAGATTACCCTTGGTGGCTTGATGCAGGTTGCCAATGCCTTCGGCAGCGTACAGACTTCATTATCTTATTTTATTGATGTATATGCCAGCTTGGCTCAATGGAAGGCTGTTGTTCTTCGTTTAACTTATTTTGGACGTCATATGCACGAGGTTTCGTCCGAAGCTGATAAATTCCACGTTGATCGTTTTGTTACGGCTGAAGTAGTAAGCGCTGATGGCTTACAGGTAAATTTACCAGATGGTACTCCATTGCTTAAAAAAATAAGCTTTACTTTAGAGCCTGGTCAAAACGTGTTGATTAGAGGCGTTAGTGGCAGTGGTAAAAGTACTCTATTGCGTGCTATTTCTGGAATTTGGCCTTTTGTAGAGGGACGTATTAGTTTGCCTGATACTAAGGATTTAATGTTTATTCCTCAGCGTCCGTATTTACCCTTAGGAACACTGCGTAATGCTCTTTTATATCCTGGTACCAAGATGATTAGTGATGAGCATTTGTTGAAGCTAATGGAGCAGTGCGAAATTGGTTATTTAAGTGATAAGCTGGATGTTGTTGGTGATTGGAGCCATGTGCTTTCTATTGGTGAGCAGCAGCGTTTGGCCTTTGTACGTGCCCATGTTCAGCAGCCGTTATGGTTGTTTTTAGATGAGGCAACATCCGCTTTGGATGAAACAACAGAAGCCAAGATGTATATGGAGCTTGGCAGCAGCTTGCCTAATACAACCGTAGTAAGCATTGGTCATCGCAGCACCTTGAATAAATATCATCAAAAGGCTCTTAATATTAATCGTGATGAAAAGAGTGTTAATCTGGTTGAGCTAAATTAATTAAAGCAAAAGCAGGATATTAATGTACTTTTAGCGAATTTACTTACTAGTCTATTGGACATTATGTGCTTTATTAATGAGGAGGCGGGGATTGTTTATGAAACCTTTGGAAATAGTACCTGATATATTTGATGTTGGTATTCAGGATTGGGCAGTACGTGATTTTCATGGCTACAAGACTGAGCGTGGTGCAACCTATAATTCCTATTTGATTATGGATGAAAAGATAACCTTGATTGATACTGTTAAGGCGCCCTTTGCAGAAGAGCTGCTGCAGAATATCTCTAAGGTTACTGCTCCTGAAAATATTGATTATATTATTATTAATCATGTAGAGCCTGACCATTCTGGTGCTATGCCTGCATTGGCTAAGGCTTGTCCTAAGGCTAAGTTTATTATTACTATGGCTGGCAAAAATGAAGCAGTTCAGCATTATGGTGATGAGTTTGCCTTTGAGGTTGTTAAGGATGGTGCTAGCCTGAATATTGGCAAGCGTACACTTAGCTTTGCTGCAATGACTATGCTGCATTGGCCTGATAATATGGCAACCTATTCTGATTATGATAAAATTCTTTTCTCTAATGATGGCTTTGGTCAGCATTATGCTACTAGCAAGCGCTTTGATGATGAGGTTGCAAAGGACGAGCTTCTTTACGAGGCACGCAAATACTTTGCTAATATTCTTTGGCCCTATGCCAAATTGGCTGCTAAGGCGTTGCCTAAGCTAGGCGCCTTTGATATTAAGATGATTGCTCCTTCTCATGGTGTAATTTGGCGCAGCTATGTTGCTGAAATTATGGATTGCTATGCTAAATGGAGCGTTGGCGTAAAGGATGGCAGTCTGATTGTTGCCTATGACAGCATGTGGGGCGGTACTGAACAAATGGCACGTGCTATTGCTAGAGGTGCAGCTCATGCAGGTGTAACTGTCAAGGTGTATAAGCTGAGCGAAACTCCCAATAGTACTATTGCCGCAGAATTCTTTACTGCTAGTGGTATTTTGTTTGGTTCTCCAACCTTGAATAATGGTATGCTGCCAACTATGGGTTCTTTGCTGACATATCTTAAAGGCTTGGCTCCTGCTGGCAAAAAGGCGGCGGCCTTTGGTGCCTATGGCTGGGCCGGAGGTGCGCAAAAGGACATGGAGGAAGTAATTGGTAAATGTATGGAGCCGCTTCCTGGTTACACCTGTAAGTGGAAGCCACAGGCATTAGAAATGGAGGCTGCAGAAAAATTTGGCTTCGATTTTGCTAATGCTTTGAAGGAAGAAAATAACTAAATTTTGCAATATTTAGAATGCAATTTATTAGAAAATAGTGTATAATAGGAACTATAACTAGTAATATTCTAGTAAAAACGAAAGCGAGGATGATCCCGATGAACGTAAAAGCTGAAAAATTTAGCAAATATTTAGTGGAGAAAGAAATTACCTGCTTCCAAGCACAAGAAATTACTGAAGCTGAAATGCATCCCGTTGCCTTCCGTTCCTTTATGGAGGTTAATGGCCAAAATCTTCCTACCATGCTGGTTATTGATGATAGCATCTATGTAATGCTGCAGGTTCGTGTAGCTGGTGCTGTTGTAAAAGAAAATAATAAGGCTGCTGTTTTGGAGCGCCTGAATAAACTGAACGAAAGCTTTAAGGTGTTCAAATACTACGTAAACGAAGGCGGCGACATTGTAATTGAAAGCTGCATGCCTGCTGGCGATGCTGAATTTGCTCCTGAGCTGGTTCACGCTGTAATCGACGTGGTGCTGCGTCATTTGAATGAAGAGTATTCCAACCTGATGAAAATTGTTTGGGCAAACTAAGCTAAAACTTATGGGCTGCGTAATGCAGCCCATTTTTTGTCTGAGAGGAGAATGAGAATGCAAATCAAAAAAGCCACTGCTTTATATTTTAGCCCTACCTATGGTACCAAAAAGGCAGTAAGTACTTTCGTTAAATATCTTGTTGATGTAGAAACAACCTTGATTGATAATACCTTGCCGGAGCAGCGTGAAAAGCTGTATGAATTTGGCAGTGATGAACTGGTTATTGTTGCTAACCCTGTTTATGCTGGTCAGATGCCTCAGGTTCAGGGACTGTGGCGCAACTTGCGTGGCAACCAGACTCCGTGCGTTATTTTGGCTGCCTATGGTAATCGTCATTATGATGATACTTTGGCGCAGATGCAGCAAATTTTAGAGGCTAGAGGATTTATTGTTATTGGTGCTGCTGCACCTGTTATTCCTCACATTTTTTCTCCTGTTTTGGGAGCAAATCGTCCTGATGATAAGGACGAGGCCGAGATGCATATTTTTGCAGCCGAGGTTATGCGCAAGCTGGTGTGGGATGAGCTAGATAAAGTAGATGTACCTGGTGATTCCAATCCTGAAATAAAGAAACCTATAGCAGTGCCTAAAACATATAATGAAGAGCAGTGTACTATGTGTGGTCGTTGCTCTGAGCTGTGCCCTGTTGGTGCTATTGATGGTATGACTATGGAGGTTAAGCAAGAGGTGTGCATTAGCTGTATGCGTTGTGTAAAAATTTGTCCCACCAATGCCCGCAGCTTTATGGCAGAGCCTTTACGTAAGCGTTTAGAAGAAAATTTTAGCGAGCCTAGGGATTTTGACTGGTTTGTTGAAGAGTGATAATTTTCTGGATAGGCGAAGATTGTTCTTCGTCTATCTTTTTTTGTTCGGAAATAGACTTGAGCAAGGTGCATTTAATCACACTTTTTCGGGAAAATGTGTGGTAAAGCCTTCGAGCGTTGTTTAGATTCCGCTCTCTATGTGGGATGTGTGCCTAGGGGGCAGCTGCTTTTCTGTTTACAAAAGGTTTTAAAATTGCTGATAGTGAATAATAGTAGGGTTATGTACACTAAATATTCTGAAAATATCCATTATATAAAAGCACATATCTATATAATTGTAAAGTTGTAAGTATAATTACATGAAATATATTGTAAAATGTAAAGTTAATCATTGACAATAGCGGTCAAGGTGCGTATAATAAGGAGCATAAACTTAAAAACTTCACCTTAAATGCTTAGATAGGAAGAAGACCCTTGGCTAAGGCTATAGAGAGCTGTCGGTTGGTGCAAGGCAGTGCAATGCCAGAGGTGTATACTGGTCCTGGAGCAGCCATCCTGATATGTAGGGATGGACGTGCGGTCACGTTATAGACAAGGCCTTGTTGGAGGCTAAAGGGTCCTGTGTAAGCTGGACTGAAATAGGGTGGTACAGCGTGGAATATTCTTCGCCCCTAATATATTAAGGGGCGATTTTTTATGCCCCAATTTTGGAGGTATTTAGAATGAAGCAAGAAAAAATGTATGTTCCATTTAGCAGAGTTAGTCTGCCTGACCGTCAATGGCCAGAGAAAGTTATTGATAAGGCACCTGTTTGGTGCAGCGTTGACCTGCGTGATGGTAACCAAGCGTTGATTACTCCTATGGGTATTTCTGAAAAGCTGAGGTTCTTTCATACTTTGGTGGATTGTGGCTTTAAGGAGATTGAGGTTGGCTTTCCTTCTGCATCAGAAACAGAGTATGAAATTTTGCGTACCTTGATTGAGGGCAACCATATTCCTGACGATGTGACGGTGCAGGTTTTGGTACAGGCTCGTGAAGAGCTGATTCGTAAAACCTTTGAAGCTGTTCGTGGCGCAAAGAACGTTATTATCCATTTTTATAATTCCACCTCTACTTTGCAGCGTAAGGTTGTTTTTGGCAAGGATATGGATGGTATTATTGATATTGCCGTGCAGGGCGCACGTCTTATTCGTCAGCTGACAGAGGAAGAGGTTGCACGCAGTGGTATGAACATTCGCTATGAATATTCTCCTGAAAGCTTTACCGGTACGGAGATTGACTTTTCTATTGCTATCTGTGAGGCGGTAATGGCGGAGCTGGGAGCGACTAAGGAATGTCCTGTCATTATTAATCTGCCTTCTACTGTAGAAATGTGTACGCCTAATACCTATGCCGACCAGATTGAATATTTTTGCCGCAATATGAAAAATCGTGAGGCTGCTATTATTAGCCTTCATCCACATAATGACCGTGGTACAGGCATTGCCTCTGCGGAGCTTGGTCTGATGGCAGGCGCTGACCGTATTGAGGGTACTCTTTTTGGTAATGGTGAGCGTACAGGTAATCTGGATATTGTAACCGTGGCACTGAATATGTTTACGCAGGGCGTAGAGCCTGGGCTTGATTTTTCTAATATCCTGGAAATTAAAAAGGTTTATGAGGAATGCACTAAAATGCATGTGCCTGAGCGTCAGCCTTATGCAGGTCAGCTGGCCTTTACGGCCTTTAGTGGCTCTCATCAGGATGCAATCCGCAAGGGCTATGAATATATGAAAAATAGTGGTACAGAATATTGGGAGGTTCCATATCTGCCTATTAATCCTGCTGATTTACATCGTGAATATGAGCCCGTTATCCGTATTAATAGTCAAAGCGGCAAGGGTGGTGCAGCCTTTGTTCTGCAGCAGGCTATGGGCTATAACCTGCCTAAGGAAATGCATCCTGAGTTTGGCAATATTATTAAGGCTGCAGCAGATAATTTGGGTGATGAACTGAGCAGTGAGCAGATTGTGGGTATTTTTCATAAGGAATATATTGACAGAGTGGGCAAATACAGCTTGCTTCGTCATCGTTTTACCGAAATTAATGAGGCTGATGGCAGCATACACAGTCGTTTTGAAGGTGCAATAGTTGTAGATGGAGCTGAGCGTTCTATTGCAGGTGTTGGTAATGGTCCTATTGATTCCTTCTTCCAGGCACTTGCTCATGTTGGTATCAGGGGGTATGAATTTGTCAATTATCATGAGCATGCTGTTTCACGTGGCTCTGATGCACTTGGCATTTGTTATATAGAGCTGAAGCGTTCTGATGGTCGTCATATATTCGGAGCTGGTATCCATGCCAACATTAATGTTGCGGCTCTTTTAGGTATTATTTGTGCCATTAATCGTGCTGAAAAATAAAAAATTTGTTCCACAAAAGGTCAATACGAATATATTGGCCTTTTTAGTGTTTTATTAGAGGATATTTAAGGAAAAATTCCGAACGATTTAAACTAAAAACGTTAAAAAGTTCACGATTTTATTTGACACTTAGGCTGTAGATTGGTAAAATTAAGATGTATACGATAGTGTATGTATTGCCCAAGAAGGTTAGCTCCCTATATTTTGTAGTGATGATTTTACTTGGGTTTTGTTATTTTGAGATAACTAGGGAGTGTTCTTACCCAAAAGAATTAGTGGAAATGGAGGCTGATTGTTAATGAAGGTTGCTATTATCATGGGCAGTAATTCTGACTGGCCTATTTTAGAGCCGGCTGAAAAAACTCTGAAGGAATTTGGTATTGAGGTAGAGGTTGTTGTAGCTTCTGCTCACCGTACTCCTGATGTTGTTCATGAATTTGCTGCTGGTGCTCGTGAGCGCGGTGTAGAGGTAATTATTGCTGCTGCTGGCGCTGCTGCACATCTTGGTGGTGTTATTGCTGCTTATACCACCGTACCTGTTATTGGTATTCCTATCAATGCTACCCCGCTGAATGGTATGGATGCTCTGCTGAGCTTTGTACAAATGCCTTCTGGTATTCCTGTTGCTACCATGGCAATCAACGGTGCTAAAAATGCTGCCCTGTTTGCAGTACAAATTTTAGCTACCAAATATCCTGAATTAGTAGAAAAACTGGCTGATAACCGTAAACAAATGCAAGAAGAGGTTAAGGCCAAAGGCGAAAAATTAGCTAAATTACGCGCTGAAAACAATTAATTTAATATGGTAAGGAGTGTTATTATGGAAGATATTATGCAAGATGATAAGCTGCATGAGGAGTGCGGTGTATTTGGTATCTACAGTCATGTTGATGATGTAGCTTTGAATACCTATTGGGGTTTATTTGCTCTGCAGCATCGCGGTCAGGAAAGTGCTGGTATGGTTGTTTCTGACGGTAAGAATATGCAGATTAAAAAAGACATGGGTCTCGTGAACGAGGTGTTCAGAGACGGCGTTGCGGGTCTTGAGGGTCATCTGGCAATCGGCCACGTGCGTTATTCCACCACCGGCTCCGGCATGGCATTCAATGTTCAGCCCTTAAAGGTATACTTTGATGGCGGCAATCTGGCTGTGTGCCATAATGGCAGCCTGACCAATGCTGGTCAGCTTCGTCAAAAAATGGCAAGAGAAGGTGCTGTATTTACTACCACCGTTGATACTGAAGTTGTTTTATCTATGATTGCGTCTAGTGCACGTAAAACCATTGAAGAGCGTGTTGCTGAGGCAGTTAGACAAGTAAAGGGCGCTTATGCAATGCTCTTTATGACTGACGAAAAGATTATCGCAGTTCGCGATCCCTATGGCTTCCGTCCTCTGTGCATTGGCAAGATGGAA
>USBG01000019.1 GCA_900552855.1 uncultured Phascolarctobacterium sp.
CATCCACATGCCTCGCATAATTAAGAAATGTGTCCAGGATTCTGGGTACATATCACTTGTCATTACGACTAGCAGGGCATTTTTTGTACCATTATTATATTATCCCTTGGCGTTTTAACTCGTTTACACTGCATGCCATAGTTTGCATACCATGCCTGGCACCAGTCTGCAAATAGGAGCTAATCTGGCAGGTACGTCCTTCGCGAATAAGGCTGCGCAATGCATCCGTCACTACCAGCACCTCAAAGGCACCAACCCTGCCTTTCCCATCACGACGTAGCAAAAGCCGCTGGCATACCACACCCTGTAAACAATCTGCTAGCTGAGCCTGCACCTGCTGCTGATGCTCTGATAAAACATCAAGAATCCTATTAACGCTACTGACTGCGTCCGTAGTATGAATAGTTGCCAAAACAAGGTGTCCCGTCTCCGCCGCCGTCAAAGCTGTAGCCATCGTGTCAGCATCACGCAGCTCACCCACTAAAATAACATCAGGGTCCTCTCTTAAGGCTGCACGCAGACCGCTGGCAAAGGACTGCGTGTCCCTTCCCACCTCGCGCTGATTAATAAGACAGCTTCCCTCAGGATATATATACTCCACAGGGTCCTCCAAAGTGATAATATGCATCTGCTTTTCCTTATTAAGCTTGTTAATCAAGGCAGCTAACGTCGTTGATTTTCCGCTGCCAGTAGGCCCACCAATAAGCACCAAGCCCTGCTTTAGCTCCGCCAGACTAATTATGCTTGGTGGCAAGCCAAGCTCCTTGCAATCAGGTGGATTACTCTTAATAATGCGTATAGCAATGGACAATCCCTGCCGTTGGCGAAAAATATTAAGCCTAAAGCGCTCCTGCCCTGCATTAACAGCACAGTCCACCTGTCCCATTTTATTTAGAACAGCTAAATCCTCACTTGATAAAAGCTCTGCTGCTAAGCCCTCCAATTCCATAGCAGATAAGCTATTTGCCTTCAAAAAGCTTATTTCTCCATGAACACGCACCCTAGGTACAGCACCAGCTGCCAAATGCAAATCAGATGCTCTTAGCCGTTGAGCCTCCTCCAATAGCTCAAAAATCATAAAATGCCCTCTTGCATCAGCTCCATAATAGTTGTATAACCATCAAGTACCTTAGCAACAGCATCCTTTCGTACACCCTCAAAGCCTTCTGCAGCAGCATTTTTCATCAGGCTCTGCTCTGATACTCCCTGCGAAATTATGCTGCCAAGCTCCGTACTTACAGCAAATACCTCATGAAGAGCAATGCGTCCATTATAGCCCGTACCATTGCAATGAGGACAGCCCGTTCCCCTACTTAAAAGCACATTCTTTCTACCGTCAATTCCCAAAAGCTCTTTTTCTGCAACACTAGCTTTATAGGTAGTAATACAACGCGGACAAATTTTTCTTACTAAACG
Organism: uncultured Phascolarctobacterium sp.; assembly: GCA_900552855.1. Lineage (GTDB taxonomy): Bacteria > Bacillota > Negativicutes > Acidaminococcales > Acidaminococcaceae > Phascolarctobacterium_A. The sequence continues at coordinate 1,417 of USBG01000019.1, forward strand.
CTGTCCCACAACGCCACGCAGCGCCGCTGCCAAAAGATAGCGTGGAATTCCCATATCAAGAAGCCTTGACACTGCCCCTATAGCAGTATTGGTATGTAATGTAGAAAAAACCAAATGACCTGTCAACGCTGCCTGCAGACCAATAGCTGCCGTTTCCTCGTCACGAATCTCTCCAACCATAATAATATCAGGGTCCTGCCTAACAATAGAACGCAAACCCTTAGCAAAGGTTAGCCCTGCCCTTAGATTGACATTAACCTGATTAATTCCTACAAGCTTGTACTCCGCAGGATCCTCAATGGTAACAATATTAACATTGTTTTTATTAAGCTCATTTAATGTGGCATACAAGGTTGTTGTCTTGCCACTACCTGTAGGGCCGGTAAGCAAGATCATGCCATTGGGCGCAGTATACAGCTTTTTGTATTTTTCTGCATTTTGTGGCAAAAAATGCAGCTTATCCAAGGATAAAAATCTTTGCTCATTGCTAAGTATACGAATAGCAACCTTTTCTCCTAGTGTTGTAGGCAAAGTTGCGATACGCAAATCAGCCTTTAGGCTTTCCATTTCCAAATGTCCGTCCTGTGGCAAACGCTTTTCTCCAATATCTAAGCCACCAACAATCTTCAAGCGCGATAACCAGGATAAATATGTGCCGTTATCAATAAATCCGTAATCCTGAAGCTTACCATCTATTCTAAGTCGTATCCGCGCCTCTGTTCCCATTGGCTCTAGGTGGACGTCACTAGCCCGCTGACCAATTGCAAATATCAGCATATCGTCAACCATCCGTATAGATTTACTGCCTCCTTTCTTAAAAATATTTTTTACTACTCCATTTTTTACAGCTAAACCAAAGTCCGTAAAAAAGGCCTCCTTCCGAAACATTTACAGTAATCATATTTTAGCACACCTACACTAAAAATCAAGTATAACTTTTTGCTTAAACTTGTTAAAAAGAAACAATCGTAGTATAATTATACTTGCAATAAAATTTATTTGTAAAGGAGAAGTCATGAACAAGAGCTATGATTAAAACTACTTGCAGTATACAACGGAGTAGTACAAAATTTTTATTTATAGGAGGATGGCTTTTAAGCGTTTGCGCTGCGTTTCCCTGTATAAGCTATGCACAGGCAACAGATAAACCGCTGCGCAATCCTTTTTTACCACCAGCGCCACAGGTACGAGCTTTAACGCCCCTACCAACAGCAGCACCTCCTATGACAGAAGCAGCTGTCTACAAGCTTAACCACGCCTTAGCTGAGGATGTAAAAAACACTCTCGCAGTGGTATTTCCTAATACAGGAATGAGCTATGACAGCAACACCAATAGTCTTATTTTTATTGGTACACCTATGGAGCACCAGCGCCTTAGCAGGCTTTTACCAGCACTAGATGTAGCCACTAAGCAGGTCACCTTAGAGGCTAAGCTAATAGCCATCAGTGAGGATGCCAGCAAACAGCTAGGCGTTAACTGGAGCTGGGACAAGCTTCCACAAAAATCTGACCACGACAAAGATGATGATACTGATTATGACGGCAGCTTTAAATTCTGGCGAGGCTATGCCTTTAATTTTAACGCCACCTTAAATGCACTTCTTGCCAATGGTAAAGCTAAAATTTTAGCAAAGCCACGAATAATTACTATTCCAGGCAAGGAAGCAAGTATATTTATTGGTGACCATATCCCTGTCCAGACTGAAAAGCATGATAGCAGCGGCACCTACACCAGTACAGAATATATTGATGCAGGTATCCAGCTAAAATACAAGCCTATTATCAGCAGTATAGATGGCCTTGTTACGGCTCAGGTCCATACAGAGGTCAGCACGCCCACACTTATAAGCGAGCTGAAGAATTATCGTATAACCAGTCGTAGCGCCAACACCCACGTGCGTATGCGCAGTGGCGAAACACTTATTATAGGTGGTCTTATTAACGAAGAGGAGCAGCGCAGTCTGCAAAAGGTTCCGCTACTCTCAAGCATTCCTCTTTTAGGTGAATTATTCAAAAACCGCACTACTAAAAGGAGTAAAACCGAGGTTTTGATAATACTCACACCCTATGTTACAGATGCAGGCGAATCTCCTGCCATCTACAACGAGGAGGAAATAGACTCTAACGTAACAAAGGCCCCAGCTATGGTAAAATAGCTTTAGTCCGCAACATTTAAACATATAGTTTTACTGCGTACTTTAGCACCTCTTACATATACGAAAACTAGAAATGAGCTTTTGATACAATGCAGTTTTGTCTGTTAGATTATATCACAAGCTCCTTATACTAAAATTATAAAGCCCGAGGCTTACTATTACAGTAAAGCTTCGGGCTCTTTAGCATTTTTATGTCATTTTTATATTACGTAGGATAATAGCTTATTTCAACAAGACTTGCAAGCTTATTTTACCAATAACTACTTTGCCATGTATCCTACATATGTCCTTAGCTTATCGTGCTAAGACAAATCATATAGTCGCACTAGATTACGCTGGCAGGGTCCACATCAAAATACAAATTAGGCTGCTCCTTAAACTCACTAGCCAAAAGCAGCTTTTTAACAGGCTGCATATCCTTGGCTCTAATCAAGATATTGAAACGGAACATATCACGCACCTTGGCAACCAGCGCTGGAAAAGGACCTGCAATCAAAACATCATCCAGCTCACCTGCCATTTGATGCTCCTGTAGGAAAAACACTATACGCTGTGCCAATGCCAGACCATCAGCCTCCACCTTGTCCCAAATAGTCAGCTTCAGCATTTGACTAAAGGGAGGATAATATAGCTCCTCACGAGCCATTAGCTCACTTCTGGCAAAGGTGTCATAATCCTGCTTAGCTGCCAAATGCACAATATTATTATCCGCATCATAGGCCTGAAAAATTACATGTCCAGGCTTATCGCCGCGTCCCGCACGACCTGCAGCCTGTGTCAGCAGCGAAAAGGTACGCTCCGTAGCTCTATAATCAGGCAAATTCAAGGAGCTGTCTGCGGAAAGCACACCTACTAATGTAACATTAGGAATATCGTGTCCCTTAGCTACCATTTGTGTACCTATAAGCACGTTACGCTCGCCAGCTGCAAAGCGACGCAAAATATCCTCATGGGCAAATTTTGCCGCCGTAGAATCCTGGTCCATACGCAGTACACGAACCTCTGGCAGCTCTGCTAGCTGCTCCTCTGCCTTTTCCGTACCTGTGCCAAAGTATTTGATACGTCTGCTATGACAATTGGGGCATTCTGTAGGAACAGGTGCTGTATTGCCGCAATAATGGCAGAACAGGCGCTGCTCCTTAGCGTGATAAACAAGAGCTACTGCACAGTGAGGACAAACAATGGATTCACCACAATCACGACACATAACAAAGGTAGAATGTCCACGTCTATTTAAAAGCACAATAGCCTGCTCACCCTCAGCAGCAGTTTGCACTAATGCCTGCTGCAGCTTGCGAGACAGGACACCAAAATTTTTATCCTTCAGCTCCTGGCGCATGTCCACAATATCAACCTGAGGAAGCTGGCTGCCATTAGGACGATGAGTAAGGTGTAAATGAGTATATTTTTCTGTAATAGCATCATAATAGGTGCATAAATCAGGAGTAGCACTGCCTAAAATAAGTGGTGAACCTGTATTTTTACAGCGCTGCAAGGCTACATCCCTAGCGTGGTAATTAGGCCGTTCCTCCTGCTTATAGCTGCTTTCGTGCTCCTCGTCAATAATTACCAGACCAAGATTTTCAAAGGGCGCAAAAACCGCACTGCGCACACCAATCAAAACCTGAGCATCGCCAGTGCGCATTCTATACCACACGTCACCACGCTCATTTTGTGACAGCTTACTGTGTGCTACCGCAATATTATTACCAAACCATGCCTGAAAGCGCTTCACTAATTGTGCTGTCAAAGCAATTTCCGGCACTAGCATTAACACCTGCTTGCCACTAGCAACGGCATTAGCCGCAGCACGTAAATAAACCTCAGTCTTGCCGCTACCCGTAATCCCCTGTAGCAAAAAGGTTCGTGACGCACGCTCCTCCACTGCACTATTAATAAGCTCCACCGCATGCTGCTGCTCATCAGTCAAGGTTAAAGCCTGCTCCGGCTGCTGCACTCTATCATAGCTGTTGCGCAGCACACGTTTAACACCAGCTATAACAAAGTCCTTACCTTGCAGAGTTCGCATAGTAGCTGCACTAATTTCCTGCTCTGCCAGCTCCTGCACACTTAGCCAATCCTCAGCAGTGCTTAAAAACTCTAAAGCAGCAATTTGCGCCCTAGCTCTATTATTTAACAGCTTATTTTCTAATGCCTGTAAACCAGCATCACTAATCTTATAGGCAATAACAGTTTTTTCCTTCAGCTTTTCCGCATATTCATAATAAAGTAGTTTGCCCTTAGCATCCTTTATAGCCTGACGCTTAATACTAGTCTTTCCAGGAACAAAAAGTCGCATAACCTCTGCCAAGGAGCACATATAATACTCACCCAGCCAGCGTGCTGTAGCCAGCATTTCTTCATCAAACCATGGGCGATCTCCTAAGGCTGCTGTAACATTTTTTAACCTTGCCTCAACCTTAGGCTCTGGCTTAACATCTGTTTTTTCTACAATAAAGCCCTCTACCAGCTGACCACCAAATGGCACTACTACGCGCCAGCCAACATCAAGAAAGGGCAAATCGTCCGTCACTCTATATGTAAACTGCTTAAATAAGCTTTTAACAGGTAAATTTATAGCCACACTAACGTAAAACATAATACCTCCTCTAACAAAGTCTACATAGTAGTATTCTAGGTGTTTTGGGTATCTCCTTTTATTTTAACAGGAATAAAGTGTCATACGCAAAAAAGTCCTTGGACATACGCAAATACATCCAAGGACCTTAGCTTTTTACTATTTAATTATTACAGACCAGCTTGTTCACGGAGAGAAGCAGCCTTGTCAGTGTGCTCCCAAGGCAGATCCACATCGGTACGGCCAAAGTGACCATAAGCAGCAGTTTGCTTGTAGATAGGACGCAGCAGGTTCAGCTCTTTGATAATGCCAGTGGGGCTCAAAGAGAAGTTTTTGCGAACCAGTTCAGCAATCTTGTCCTCATCAATTTTGCCTGTACCAAAGGTTTCAACCAGTACAGATACAGGTTGAGCTACGCCAATAGCGTATGCCAATTGAATTTCGCATTTGTCAGCCAAACCTGCGGCAACGATGTTTTTAGCAACATAACGAGCAGCATAAGCAGCACTACGGTCAACCTTGGAGGGATCTTTGCCGGAGAAGGCACCGCCGCCATGACGAGCCATACCACCATAAGTATCAACAATAATCTTGCGACCGGTCAGACCAGCATCACCTTGAGGACCGCCAATTACAAAGCGACCAGTGGGGTTAATGTAGTATTTAGTATTTTCGTCCAGCATTTCAGCAGGAACGATGGGTTTAATTACATGTTCAACAATATCATTTTTGATTTGCTCATGGGTGATTTCCGGAGCATGTTGGGAAGAAATAACAATAGCGTCAACGCGTACAGGCTTACCGTCAACATATTCAACAGTAACCTGAGTTTTGCCATCAGGACGAAGGTACGGCAGAATTTCTTCTTTACGAACCTGAGTCAAACGTAGAGACAGCTTGTTAGCCAGGTATGCAGGCATGGGCATAAAGCTTTCAGTTTCGTTGGTTGCATAACCAAACATCATACCTTGGTCGCCAGCACCAGTTTCTTCTTCAGCAGCTTGACCTTCCTTTGCTTCCAAAGCCTTGTCAACGCCCATAGCAATATCAGGAGATTGCTCGTCAATAGAAATCAGCACACCGCAGGTATTGCCGTCAAAGCCATATTTAGCACGGTCATAGCCAATACCAATTACAGTTTCACGAGCAATATGAGCAATATCAACATAGCATTGAGTGGAAATTTCACCAAATACATGGATTTGACCAGTAGTAACAATGGTTTCACAAGCTACACGACCTTTAGGATCATTAGCAAGGATAGCGTCAAGGACAGCATCAGAAATTTGGTCAGCAATTTTATCGGGATGTCCTTCGGTTACGGATTCAGAAGTAAATAATTTTCTCATTTAATAGCTCCTTTCGATTTTAGAAAATGCGGTTCTAAGTCAAAGAAAAAAGGCGTCCTCTACTGAGAACGCCTACTAATCACGTTTTAGCATTCTCATCTTGCAGCTTTAGTACTGCAGGACTTAGCACCGTTTTACAGAAATTAATCTGCAATGGTTGCTGCGGCTTCACTGGGCCATTCCCTCCACCGCTCTTGATGAGTATTATTCAATTACGTATGCTATTATAATCTAAATACATTAACTTGGCAAGTGTTTTGGCAGAAATATTACAAATTATTCACTAATATTTTGTCCGCTTTTACTGGACACAAGCCTTGTAATCTTATGGTTTTCCTTTGAAAGCATATAACGATAGCATATCTTATTAAGACTTTTATCCTTATAGCTTATAATAGGAATTTGTTATTTATTTTCGCGTGTATTTTTAATCTTTAAAGCCTGATCCAAGATGACATTTGCAACTGCTACCTTAGGCATTTGCTCTAAAGCAAGGCACTCACCAGTAGGATACAGCAGTTTAACAATATTAGTATCAGTATTAAAGCCTGCACCTGCAGCAGTAACATCATTAGCTACAATCATGTCAAGGTTCTTCTTGATGATTTTTTCAGAAGCATTAGCCAACAGGTTTTGTGTTTCTGCAGCAAAGCCAATCAGCACCTGATGAGTCTTTTTACCGCCCAGTGTTTTCAAAATATCAGGATTTTTATCCATAACAACGGTTAAAGCATCATCAGTTTTCTTTTTAATCTTTTGATCTGCTACATCACGTGGACGATAGTCAGCTACTGCAGCAGCTTTAATAACAATATCTACCTTATCATAGGTATCAAGGCAAGCCTCCAGCATTTCGTTAGTAGTTTCTACCTTAATAGCCTTTACATTGGCAGGAATATCTAATGCAGAGGGACCAGAAATAAGCAGTACCTCAGCGCCACGCTCTGCAGCCATTTGTGCTACAGCATAACCCATTTTGCCGCTAGAACGGTTACCTACAAAACGAACAGGGTCAATAGGCTCTCTAGTGCCTGCAGCAGTTACTAAAACCTTTAAGCCTCGCAAATCACCTTCACGCTTAGCAAAGAAGGCACTAACAAATTCTACAATCTGCTGCGGTTCAGGCAGGCGTCCTGCACCACTGGTACCACAGGCTAAAACACCTACTGCTGGCGGCATTACGGTAATGCCTAAATTAGACAGCTTTTGAATATTTTCCTGAGTAACAGGATTTTCAAACATGCCGGTATTCATTGCCGGACAAACAATAATAGGAGCCTGCGCTGCCAGCAAGGTAGTGGACAGCAGGTCATCAGCAATACCGCAGGCCATTTTAGCCAGAATATTAGCTGTAGCAGGAGCCACAAGAAAAACATCGGCCCAGTTAGCCAAAGCAATGTGCTCCACATTAAATTCCTGATTGCTTTCCCACATAGAGGTTGCAACCTTATTACCACTAATTTCCTTAAAGGTCAGCGGAGTAACGAATTGCTGAGCGTGGTCAGTCATAATAACACGCACCTCAGCACCCTGCTTACGCAGACGGCTTACTAAATCTACAGCCTTATAAACAGCGATACCGCCGGTAACGCCTAATACAATCTTTTTTCCCTTTAACAAAGCTAAGCTCCTCCTATGAACTTACTATGCAGCAAAAAAGTGCACAGTAAAATCTTATACGTTCTTAGTACGCTCGTAGGTAATAGTATCGTTATAAATTTCCTTTAACGCGGTGCTAACCTCTTTCTCCGGAGAATTTTCACCAGGAACGGTCAACTCACGTGCTCTTTTAGCAGCCAAAATTACTAAAGTATATTTGCTATCTACCTTTTCAGCTAATTTATCGATGGAAGGATCTACCATAGACATTAAAAATCACTCCTAACTTATTTACCTTTGCAAATTTTATCAACAATAAAATATGTTCTTGCTACACGATAGCGCTCTGCTTCCATAATGGTTAACACCTTGTCAGCAGCCTTTTCAGCAACATCGTTAACAATAATATAATCATATTCAGCAGCGTAGGTCAGCTCGCTAGCTGCAGAAGCCAGACGACGTTTAATTACGTCCTCACTGTCTGTGCCACGCTTGTAAATACGTGCAGAAAGCTCATCTAAGGAAGGCGGAACGATGAACACAAACACACCCTCGGGGAAACGCTTTTTAACCTGCAGCGCACCTTGAATATCAATCTCTAAAAGCACGTCCTTGCCTGCTTCAAGCTGCTTCATAACATAATCACGAGGAGTGCCATAGTAGTTGCCATAAACTTCGGCATACTCTAAAAGCTCGTCCTTAGAAATCATTTCTTTAACTTCGTCAACGGTTTTAAAGAAATAATTTACTCCGTCTACCTCACCAGTTCTGGGCTGACGAGTAGTAACGGATACAGAATAGCCCAAATCAGGCAGCTGTTCACGCAGCATGGAGCAAATAGTACCCTTGCCTGCACCTGAGGGACCGGATACAACTAAAAGCACTCCCTTCGGAGTTACGTTTTCATGAAAATTACTCATCTCGTCACCTCTACTCTTCATCAGAATCATCAGACTGTACTAAACGATTAGCAACAGTTTCCGGCTGTACAGCGGACAAAATAATATGACCGCTATCAGTAACTACAACTGCACGTGTACGACGACCATAGGTAGCATCAATAAGCATACCCTTGTCACGTGCCTCCTGAATGATACGCTTGATGGGAGCAGATTCAGGACTAATAATGGAAATAATGCGGTTGGCGGCAACAATATTACCAAAGCCAATATTAATCAGCTTAATATCCATCTTCATACGCCTCCCGTCTATTCGATGTTCTGGATTTGCTCGCGAATTTTCTCTATTTCAGCCTTAATTTCTACAACGATTTGTGCTAAGGTATAGTCATTAGCCTTGGAAGCAATAGTATTAGCCTCGCGGTTAAATTCCTGAATCAAAAAGTCTAGCTTACGACCAACAGGCTTATCAGAGGAAATTATTTCCTTAAATTGCTTAATATGGCTCTTTAAGCGTACAATTTCTTCAGTAATGTTGGCGCGGTCTGCAAAGAAGGCAACCTCCTGCAGCAGGCGATCCTGGTCAACAGTAAGATTGTGATCGGACAATAAGGAATTCAAACGTTCAGTCAGCTTAGCCTGATAATCCTCTACAACCAAGGAGGAACGAGCTTCGATTTGGCTCAGCTTTTCAGCAATCAGGTCCGCACGATAGATGAAATCACCATAAATATTGCCACCCTCGGTCTCACGCATTGCTACAAGATTATTTAATGCCTGATTCAAAGCAATTTCTACCTTAGGCCAAACGCTTTCCACATCAAAGAAGCCTTCCTTAACGTTGATAACATCGTCAAAGCGAGCGATGTTCATAACCTCTACAGCTTCGTTCATATTGAGCTTTTCAGCACCAATAGCCTCGGCAATATCCATCAGTGCCTTGTGATAGGCAGCTGCCAGATTTTTATCAACCTTTAAGGTTGCGTTGTCGCTAGTAGTATAGTCTGCATTAATAAAAACATCGATACGACCACGACTGATGGTTTTAAGAATAGTTTTACGGATTTTATCCTCAATAGGATTTAAGAAACGGGGCAGACGCACTGCAACCTCGTTATAACGATGGTTGACGGTTTTCATTTCAATAGTAATAGAAAAATTAGCGTCTTCGTATTCGCCACGGCCAAAGCCTGTCATACTTTTTAACACGAGTAGCCTCCTAACCTCCCCATACAGGGATGAGTTTTTTGAGTTTTCAACACTTAAAACATAAGTCATTTATAATATGCTTATATTAACAATTAATTATACCATAGATTTCGCCATTTTTCAGCTTTTTTCGGCAGTTTTCTTTGCGAAGGTCACTTTTTCGGAGTATAATGGTACAAATAACCTTTATAAGGAGGTACTTATGAATTTAGAGGGCCTTACCTTGAAATTAGTCAACGACCATCTGAAAGAGGAGCTTTTAGGTGGTAAAATATATCGTGTTTTTATGCCCACTCCTCACTCTCTTTTACTTATGATTAAAAGAGACCGCGATACCACTGCTCTTTTAGCAGAGCTAAACGGTGGCAGTCCGGCGCTGTATATTCCTAAGCAGCTGCCTGAAAATCCAGATGTTCCCCCTGCCTTTTGCATGCTGCTACGTAAGCATTTAGAAGAAGGACGCATCACTGCTATTAAGCAGCAGGATTTGGACCGTATCATCACTTTAGAAATAGATATGTTAGGTGCCAGCAGTAAGATCATTACCAAAAAGCTTATCTTTGAGCTTACCGGCAAGAACAGCAATATTATTTTGGAGCAGGAAGGCATTATTATTGACAGCATTAAGCACATCGGTGCCTCTCAAAGCAGCTATCGCCTGATTTTACCTGGTAAGGAGTATGTAGCACCGCCACCACAAAGCGGCCTTAATCCTCTCACTGCCAATCCAATGGAGCTGGTACGTATCGCAAATGCTGCCCCTGCTGCTACCTTTTTAAAAGGCTTCATTGCTAATACAGTTGGTCTCGGTAAATATACTGCCAGCGAGCTTTTAACAGCTGCAGATATTATTATTAATCAGGTCAAGCTTGAGCCTGCTGAGGAAAAAGCTTTAGCTGCTACTATTAGCAATCTGCAGGAACGGTTAAATGGCAACGGTCCCAAACCAGTTTATGCCATCATTGGCCGCACAAACCAAGTAAAAACTATTTTAACCCTACAACCACAAATTTTAGAGACTGGTGCTAGCGTAAAGGAATTCTCTAATATTAACGATGCTATTTGCTATGCCATGAGCCTTAAGCCCATTCAGCTGCCTCAGCATGAACAGCTGCAAAAGCTAGTTAGTGCCGAAACTGCCAGGCTGGAGAAAAAGCTACAGGCATTAGAAAAGGACCTTAATAACGCTCAGGATGCCGAAGCTCAGCGCATGCTGGCAGATACCATCATGGCCAATATTTATCAAATAAAAAAAGGGCAAACTAGTGCTGACCTAATTAATATTTATGATGGTGAGCCTGTTACCGTCAGCCTTTCCCCCATTCTGTCGCCTACAGAAAATGCTCAAGCATATTATAAGCGCTACAACAAATATAAACGCGCACAGGTTGAGGTTCAGCTGCAAATGGAAGCGGCAAAGGAAATGCTCCAATATCTAGCCAGCCTTGATTCCTCCTTAATGACTGCTGTTACTAAAGCAGAGGTAGAGGAAATTCGTCAGGAAATGATTGCCTCCGACCTTATCAAGGAGATTGGTAAAAAGAAAAAGTCTTTAGCACAAAAATCCATTCCTCTGCATATTAAGCTCAATGATGAAGCTGATTTATATATTGGCAAAAACAATAAGCAGAATGACTATGTAACCTTCACCATGGGTGGACCTAGGGATTTGTGGTTCCACACTAAGGATATTCCTGGCTCTCACCTTATTCTGAAAACTACCTTGCCTGAATATCGACAATCAGATATAGAAATTGCCGTACAGCTAGCAGCCTACTTCAGTAAAGCCCGCAGTGGCAGCAATATTCCGGTAGACTGTGTACAAAGACGTTATGTCAAAAAGCCTGCAGGCAGCAAGCCCGGCTTCGTCATCTTCACTAACCAGAAAACCTACTACACAACTCCTGATGAAACTTTGATAAACAAACTGCTAGAGTAATTTTATGATACAGAAAAGCCTTGCTTTCAATAACAGAAGGCAAGGCTTTTTACATAAGAAAAACCTGCTCCCAATGAGAGCAGGTTTAATTATTTGTGCCGTATTATTTTAACTAAGCCTATACTTAGTCAGTGAAGTTATCAAAATAACCTTGTACCAGTACAAGCGGAGTACCTTTATCACCGCTGCCGCTGGTAAGATCGCACAGAGAGCCAATCAGGTCAGTCAGCTGTCTGGGGGTGGTACCTTGAGCTGCCATATTGCCTACCAAGCTACCGTTTTTCTCCTTAATACGTTGGCTGATAGCTTCCTTCAAATCAGCGCCCTTCAAACCCTTGAAGTCGTTGTCTGCCAGATATTTCAGCTTCAGTTCGTTAGGAGTACCAATCAGGCCATGAGTAAATGCAGGAGATACAACGGGGTCAGCCAGCTCCCAAATTTTACCTTGGGGATCCTTAAATGCGCCGTCGCCATAAACCATAACCTCAACATGCTTGCCAGTCAGGTCCAGTAACTGCTTTTGAATATCCTCTACAACGTCTTGGCATTCTCTGGGGAACAGCTTGATTTGGTCTTCGGTGGATTTGTTGGAGCCCAACAGACCATATCTGGTATTGTAGCCGCTGCCATTAATAGGAGCATTCATAATGTCATCCAGACCGCAAACAACTTTAGCACCAGCTGCCTTCAGAATACGTTTAGTTCTTACACGAGTATGAATATCGCAGGTAAGAACGCAATCAGTGTAGTTCAGGATAGTTTTAGCTTGGTTAGCAAAAATAACCTCAACCTCAGCACCTGCTTCTTTAATCAGGTTTGCATAATATTCTACATAGTCAACACCAGTGAATTCGTGCTTGTTTTCGCCAAACAGCTCACGATATTTTTCCAGTGTCAGTACATCGCTGTAAGGATTGATGCCTGCTTCATCCAGTTGGTCATAGGTCAGCAGTGCATTACCAACCTCGTCGCTAGGATAGCTGAGCATTAAAACAACTTTTTTCGCACCCATTGCAATGCCCTTCAGGCAAATAGCAAAACGGTTACGAGACAGAATCGGGAAAATTACACCGATAGTTTCGCCGCCCAGCTTAGCCTTAACGTCAGCAGCAATGTCCTCAACAGAAGCATAGTTGCCTTGAGATCTTGCAACAACGGATTCAGTTACAGAAACAACGTCTCTGTCACGCAGTTCAAAGCCTTCGCTTTCAGCTGCCTCCATCAGACTCTTAACAACAATGCCGGCAATATCATCGCCTTGGCGGATAATCGGACAACGAATACCTCGAGAAATAGTCCCTACTTTTCTTTCCATAAAATGTGCCTCCAAAAATTTAACAGATTATAATACAGCATATTTTTGTATTGGTAAATCTATCAGATTAGTGACATCCTTCCGCTGTACAATAAACAGCAGAAGCTTCTTGCTTCAATGAGAGCAATATCAGCTAACAGATGACCTTGGCTTCTCTCCACAAGCGTAACTTTCCATGTGCCCCATGGTAGTTCTTGTACAAGCTCTTCTGACAACAGCAACTATCACAGCAGACCTTATACAATCGAAACATTCATAATTATTTTAACGTAAACAACCTGATACTGCAAGAGATAATTGGTATATTCCCATATTTTTGTTAATAGTATAAAAGAGAATAGCAAAAAGCAACACAAAGTGTAACATTTCTTACAGTATTCCTATAATAACAAATCAAACTTTGAGCTGATAGTTAACAGTTTTTCACTTTAACGCCCTATTTTTACTGACTACAAGCAAAAAAAATCTTATTTTTTCCGAACATTAATCATAAAATCAAGAATCTCGTACTGATTAAAAAGAGACGGCCATCGCTGACCGTCTCCTTACTATGCTTTTAAACCCTTCAGGTTAGATATCGGACAGGATATCATCCATATATTTGCGCATCTTCTCTAGCTTCTTGCGAATCATAGTAATCTTAGTAGCATCACGAGCCACAATTTGTTCAATCTTAGTGCGTTGCTGCAGATATTCTCTTTCCATACCTCTGAGATAAGCACGCAGCTCCAATGCAGCAGGCTCTTCACGCAGGCCTTCACATTCGTGAATTTGCCATTCCGTACCATTAATTTCAATGCAATCGCCAAAGCGAGGAACATAGGCTGCAGTGCCCAGGCGACGATTCAGCTCATCGGCAAAGTTCATCGCAGCATCAATTTCGCCATGCATTACCATAAAGGCCTTTGGCTTTTCCTTCATAGCGCCAAACCAAGTCAGCATCTGCTCCTTGTCAGCATGAGCAGAATATCCACGCATATTAACAATGCGAGCCTTAACCCTAATATCCTCACCCATAATCTTAACACGCTTAGCCCCATCTACAAGACGACGTCCCATGGAGCCTTCTGCCTGATAGCCAGCAAAAATTACGCAGCAGTCATCACGCCATAGATTATGCTTCAGGTGATGCAAAATACGACCTGCATCTGCCATACCGCTAGCAGAAAGAATAATCTTGGGTCCAACCATATCATTAATAGCCATAGATTCCTGAGCAGTAGCAGTAAAGCGCAGGTTGTGCATAGCAACTAAACGACGTCCCTGCATTTCATAAAGGGCACGTGCCTCCTCATCATACTCATCAGGATTAGTCATAGTAATCTGAGTTGCCTTATTGGCCATGGGGCTATCAACATAAATTGGAATATCAGGAATACGTCCCTCAGCTAACAGCTTTTGGAAGTAGTATAAAAGCACCTGAGTACGACCAACTGCAAAGGCCGGAATAATTATGTTGCCACCCTTTTCTGCCGTTTCGTTAATTACCTTGGCCAACTCGGCCTCTTTATCGTACACCTCATGAACTCTGTTGCCATAGGTAGACTCTGTAATAATAAAGTCTGCGCCAGAAATATTGTCCGGATCCTCAATAATAGGCTGATTGGGCTGACCTATATCACCAGTAAATACTAGCTTAGTATGCTTTTCGCCCTCAGTAACACACATTTCTACAATAGCAGAGCCTAAAATATGACCTGCAACTCTAAAAATTACCTTAATACCATCTATAACCTTAAATTCCTTATTAAATTCATGAACCCTAAACAGCTTTAAGGCTCTATAGGCATCATCAACAGTAAATAGAGGCTCTACAAACTTTTTACCAGCACGCATCCCCTTACGATTTAACAGCTCTGCATCACCCTCTTGAATATGAGCACTATCAGGTAAAAGTACGGAGCACAGCTCTTCCGTAGACTTGGTGCAATGTACAGGACCACTAAAGCCATATTTAACCAGCTTAGGAATCAAACCACTGTGGTCAACGTGGGCGTGAGTCAGCACTAAGGCATCAATATCAGCAGGATTAAACATAAAATCCTTTTCATTGAAGGCTTTTACAAGCTTAGAGCCTTGGAACATACCACAGTCAACCAAAATCTTCTTATCTGCCACCTCTAAAAGATAGCAGGAGCCAGTAACAGTACGAGCAGCGCCTAAGAAAGAAATCCTCATAGCAAAACCCCCTTACACAATGCCTGCAAAGCTTAAAGCAAGATGCTTAAACTTTATATTCCATTTTAATAGCTTATATCTAATAAAGCCAAAAACTCCAAAACCATAACAGATATTTAAGAAAACAAATACAGCCTGCAAACTTTAGTAAAAATGCAACCAATCCCTTAACCCTGTACATAGCAAAAGGAATGCCCAAGCAAAATTACTTATGCGTAGTAATTCGCCAAAGGCATTCCTATATCCTGCCCCCATCATCAATGTAGGGATAAGTTCATAATTATGACAAAATTGCTTTAAAAACTGTTAGTAATATTACACTGTCATGCAGCAAAGTAACAGTCTTCCTGCATTGTTCAAATACATAAGCTTTCAGCAATAATTTCGTAAATTCAAAGCTGCTATAGCAATCCATTAGCCATAAGCGCTGCTTTTTACAGCGTGCTTTAAAGCCTTTGCTTACAGCAGCCATAATTTTGTCAGCAACGTTCCAATCAGTATGCTATATTTTTTAGTCTTCTTTAAAGCCTAGGCTTGCAGCAACGACAATTTTACTTTTTAGCTAAATAACTGCAAACAATATAGGCTAGGCCTGCCACTAAGGCACCGTAGGCACGTAAACGCAGCTTATTTTCATCCACTGCATCACTATTGGCGTTCTTCAGCACCTTAATACCATGGAGCAAAAGAAATACAGACACAGCTACGGCTCCCAAAGCTAAATAGTCCCAGCTATCTGCTAACGCTAAATATTCACTCATATATCTACCACCAACTACTTGGTTTATCCTTTCCCCCATCCACGTAGGTAATTATTCATCATCGCCAGGACACATGTAGGCGTAGGGACAATAGCAGCAGTAATCCAATCTGCAGGGAAAATCCTCCTCTGCAGCAGAGCTGCTAATTTTTTCGCACAACGCCACAGCCTCCTGCCAATAATCCTTATCCTGAGGCATCTTAAAGCAGGATAAATTTTGTAAATAATGCAAAGCACAATCCTTAACCCTGCGTCCAAACAGCTTTTCTGCCGCACGCTTATAAATAGCCAGCTGATAAACATAGCCTAAGGGTACCTCGCCTGGCTCTGGAGCACGACCTGTTTTATAGTCAATAATGGACCAGCTGCCATCCTGATTTTGACCTAAGCTATCAATAACACCATGAAGCACCAGTCCGTTATCCTCGTACAGCGCAAACTCCAGCTCTCGGTCACGATCAAAGCTATCTGCCAGCTCCTTGTATAAATCACTCTTAATATAGCTATAAAAAAGCTCTGCAGCCTTAGCAGCCTTTTGTCCACGTGCATGCTCGTAAACAGCACTATTAAAGGCAGCATCAGCATCACTATTATATTTTTCTAAAGCAGTATGGACGATTAAACCAGTAATATTTGCTGGCAGATTTTGACTGCAGCCAGTGTCCTCTCGCTCCTCCATAGGCAAGCCCAAAACCTGCTCGTAATAGTAGGAACGAGGACAATGGAGATATTCCTGCAAATTAGAAGCTGTAAAATGACGACGACCACTGGATTTGGTGTCCACAAAAGGAGCTATGGAAGCTTTTAGCTCATCATCAACTGTAATTTGAGAACCCTGCATTAGGCTTCCAGCCTCCGCAGCAGTATCATCTTGTTCTACAACCTTCATAACAGCTGCCTCATCCTCTGTCTTACCACCAAAAATGGATAAAAGCTGCTCCAGCCAGTTTTTACCCACCAGCTCTGAACGCTCTAGCTTACCAAACAGGCTTCCCTTCTCCAGCTTTTCTGCATCAACAGCGTTAAGCAAAAATAGTCTTTCCTCTGCACGTGTCATTACTACGTACAAAAGACGCAGCAGCTCCTCCTGCTCCAAGGCCTTATCCGTTTTACTTAATTCCTCATAGACACCTGTTTTAACCAGCTCTCCCTGATAAGCAATTTTTATGCCTAAACCGCTTTCCAGCAGTCCGTCCATTCTTTTAGCAGACCTACTAGACTTGCCTGGCAAATATCTGATGCCATCCGTATTACTAGTCATGCTTTTATCAAGAAATGGTACAAAAACAGTATTAAACTCCAGTCCCTTAGATTTATGGATAGTCATGATTTGCACTGCATCCTCCAATGGGAGGTTAACAGACCTATCATCTGCATTCATAGCACGCTTACGTTTAACGTAGCTTAACCAATCACCTAAGGCTCCTCCATGAGCAGCACTATATTTTTGAGACATTTCCTCTAGCTTGCGTACATTAGCCAATCTATTGGCTCCATGCAGCTGCCTAGAAAGCACTACATCCAGCCTCAGCAATTGCCACAGCTGCTCCCATAGTACGCTTAAGCTGTTGAAGGAAGCAGTATTGCGCAGCTGTGCCAAAACCTCAGCTGCTCGCTTTAATCTTGCCCCCTGCTCCTGACCATAACCTTCCCACGCTGCAGTCTGCAAATTATCCCATAAACTATCAGCTTCGCCCTCCACAAACAAGCGTGAAATGGTATTATCATCAACTCCAAAATAGGGTGAGCGCAGCACACCTGCTAGTTGAATGCTATTATGCTTGTTTTGCAGCACCTGCAGAAGATTGAGTACGTCTAAAATCTCCTGTTGGTCATAAAAGCCCTTAGCATCAATTATTTGATAAGGAATAGCCTTTTCCATAAAGGCCTCTACAATGAACTTATTGTAAGTGGTAGCACGCACCAGAACAGCCATATCACCATATTTAACGCCGGACTTGTGCAGCTCCACTATCTTATTAGCCATCCCCTGAGCCTCCAGCAAGCGCTGATTAGCTGACATTTCATCTTTACTCATGGGCAATAGAATCAGCTCAGGAATTACGGGGCTGCCCTTTTCCTTATTACCAAAGTCCAAGCTTTCAAAGCAGATGGCACCTGCTCCTACATCCTTTTTCTCACCTAAAAGCTGTCTAAAAGCCGCATTACAGGCCTCTAGCACCTTATCAGAGCTGCGATAATTGACGCCCATTTCCAGGTTGCCTACTCTGATATCAGCCTCCTCCTCAGGATTGAAGGGAACTAGCCTTTTATTAGTATTGGCAATATCGCTTTGCACTCTTAAAAATACGCTGACATCAGCGTTGCGGAAGCGATAAATAGACTGCTTAGGGTCACCTACAATAAAAAGCTTGCGTCCGTTCAGCTCCTCAGCATCGCCACCACACAGCAAATACACCAGCTGACGCTGCTTATCATTAGTATCCTGAAACTCATCAACCATGATGTGCTTAAATTTGCGCATATATTTTTGACAAACAAGCGGATTATGCTTCAGCAGACGAATGGCCATATTCTCCAAATCATCAAAATTGAGCATATCCTGCTTTAGCTTTTCCTGATCTAAATAATCCTGCAGTCCCTGCAAAACATTATCCCACGCAGATAAATAACCCTCATCCAAGGCTTTTTTATCTGCCACATAAGCATCCAGCTCCTTCACAAGGCTAGTAACAGGCTTGACCCACTCTGTATTACTTTTAGAAGCCCTCAAACCTTCTGTTAGAGAC
>USBG01000020.1 GCA_900552855.1 uncultured Phascolarctobacterium sp.
TATACGCTGAAAACCGTCAAGATAATCAGTTCGGAGTAAAAGATTGGACGGAGTGTACCTAAGAAGCTGGATTTAAAGTAATCCATTGTAACAACTAAGCACATATGAGTTGGAGTAAGCATTTGTCCTGCTACACCAAAGGCCATGGCTACGCCTGCAAGGTTAAGATTTCCTGTTCCCATGGCTGCTACAATGGGCATAACAATAGCAACATGTCCCTGAGACATACCTGTAAGGAGTCCTATAATGAAGGATACACTGGCAATTATCACGGGAACCGGCAAGGGAGAGTTTTGGAAAGCTGTTACTATTTCTGTCAGTACGTTGGAAACTGTTAAAATCTGGATAAAGTATAGAATGCAGATTACATTGATGAACATTTTCCAATCATAGGCACCAAGGATAATTTCTTTAAGATTTACCTGACGTTTAGCTAGCAGCAGAACAAAATATAAGCCTAGTGTAACTAAGCCCATGGACATAGAAGCATTGAAATTAAAGAATACTACTAAAATAAATGTTAAAACTACAGGTGATAAGGAAAGCAGCAAATCATAAATGTTTTTGTGCTTTTCTGTAGTATTTGGTGTAGTTAGCTGCAGTTCTTTCGTTTTTATAGGTGCAATGAGCACAAACCAATTGGCAGCAAAGGCAAGAAAGGTTAGCCAGCACAGGTGAATGATAAAATCACTAAATGCTACGCCAGCTATACTACAAGCCATAATCATACCAGGAATAATGGGACTGGAAAATTCAAAGATATGACGAAATGCAAAGTTGATTGCCGCCTTATGCTCGTGGCTAAGATTAAGTCCTTTGCTGGCTTCCTCTACAATAGGTGCAGAAAAGCGGGCGCCACCAAGAGAGGGCAGCAGTCCAAGAAAGGCAGGCATTACAGCCAAGGTGAATTTGGCGCTGGAAAAAATACGCTGCAATGCTGCTACCATTCCTGCTAGTGCACCACTGGTGCGTAGCTCTATTTCTAAACACATTACGAAATAAAGTGCCAAAATAATATCGTAGGTACGCGACATAGTCAGGGTTTCGCCAAGTGCTTGATAAAGCACGGAGAGCTGAGGTGTTTTGACAGCCCAGATTAAAAGACCACCTGCTAGCATACAGGGACCAATGGGAATATGACGACGCATTAAATACAGAATTAGAGCCATCGTTATAAGCAGTAAAATGAATATATTCATATTTATCTCCTCGAAATATTTATATGATAACTATAAATTATAAACTGTTCGGAGCAAAAAATATAGATGCTTTATTAATTTTCTTTAGGTTGCTTCATTTATCTTTCTTTACCATAGTAATCAAAAGGTCTATAATAAATATAGATGATGAATTAATGGAACGGAATTAATATAGCTATATGGAGGTGTATTATGCGTATCAATGAGCTGCATTTACAGAATTTTCGCTGCTACGATAGTTTGGATATTGATTTTGAACCAGGGTTGACGGTTATTGTTGGTGAAAATGGTAAGGGCAAGACGGCAATCTTTGATGCCTTGGCGATTGCAATGGAGCCTTATCTGAATTCCTTTGGTGTAGTTGGCAAGCAAATTTCTCAGAAGGATGTGCGTCGCATTCCTATTTATCAAGAGGACAACAGACATATTAAAAGCATGAAAAGCCTTTATCCAGTACAAATTACTATGGAGGCCCAGTCCTCCGATGGTCAAACCCTGATTAGTAAACGTACCTTGGACGAGAATAGTAATATTGTTGAAGATGCCGGTAGCTTGGCTTCCTATGGAGCGTCTAAGAACCAAGCTATAGCTGCAGGCGAGCAGGTTTTACTTCCTGTTTTGGCTTACTATGGTACATCGCGTATTTGGGTGGATAGTCATTTGAATTTGTATGGAGTTAAGGCTTTGGAGGAGCGTGGTGCAGGCTATGAGGAATGCCTTGAGCCTTCTTCTTCCTTTCATACATTTGGTCGTTGGTTTGAGCAAATTACTAAATGCGTTGATAATAAAGAGTATGCAGAGCTTGAGGAACGTTTTTGCGTAATTAAGGATGCAATCCAAATGGCTATAAATGCTTGTATGAGAAGTACAGGCTTAAGAGATATTTATTTTAACCACGATTTGGAATGCTTTGTTGTTAGTCATCCGGAAACAGGCGAAATGATTGTTAGTGATTTAAGTGATGGCTTCCGTAGCATCATCAGTATGGTTGCTGATCTTGCCTATCGTATGGTAAGGCTTAATCCTTTTGTCGATGCAGAAACTGCCTTAAACACTCCTGGTGTAGTTCTTGTAGATGAAATTGATATGCACCTTCATCCAATTTGGCAGCAGACTATTATGGGTGATTTACGATTAGCATTTCCTAAGGTGCAGTTTATTATCACAACTCATAGTCCGCAGGTATTGAGCAGTGTTCCCTCAGATACAGTACGTGTTTTGCGTTGGGACAAGCAATTTGAAGGTGTTGGCAGAGTGGACTTCTCTCTTGGTGCAGAAAGTTATCAGCTGTTGAAGAGCATTCAGAATGTAGACCCAAGACCTAGTACTTTGCCTATTGTTCGCAAGCTGTACCATTATCTTGGCCTTGTAAGTCAGGATAAATGGGATACGGACGAGGCTAAGGAGCTGCGTAAGGAGCTTGATGAATGGGCAAAGGGAAATGAGCCTGCTTTGCTGCGCGCTGATATGGATATCAGGATGCGTGCCTTTAGGAGACAACGCTAATGAAGCGCGTGTATAAAAGCCGCAAGGAGCCTGAGGCTCTGCGTCGCTATAGACTTGCTCATCCTGATGAGACCTGGGAGCATTTTCGCAGACGTACTGGTGATGGCTATAAACAAATTAAAAGACAGATTATTCAGGACCAGCATGGGTTATGTGCTTACTGTGAAATAAGCATTAAGCATGCAGAGCATGAGGGTGAGGTTGATGATTTTCGTGTAGAGCACTTTTATCCGAAGAGCTCTTCTATAGATGAAGGACATAACTATCATCTTGATTGGCGTAATCTTTTGGGGGTATGCCACGGTGGCAGTCAGCCCGAGGTTCCTGACTCTGAATGGCGTTATTCTACGAAAAAGTATGACCGCAGCTGTGATGTTCCCAAGGGTGGTAAGCCAATTGCAGATTTAATACTTAATCCATTGAAGATTCCTGCTGATAAGCGTATTTTTAGCTATAAGGAGCATACAGGACAAATGTTGGTGGATAGGCTGGCTTGTCCTAAGTATTTGCGGCGTAAAGCTAAACGTACTATCCGAGAGCTTAACCTTAATGCTCCACGTCTTATGCGTATGCGTTTAGAGGTTATTCAGACAATGCAGGATACTATTTCTGAATATATGGGGCAGGGCTATGAATTGGAGGAAATTCTTGATATTTTAGCATCTAATTATCTATTGCCAAATCAGGAAAATCAATGTCTGCCTTTTTTTTCTGTTATTCGTTGGTATCTAGGTGACTCTGCAGAAAAGGTTTTGAAAAGAAAAAATTATCATTTTTAAGCATTTTATCCTGCTTTAGGGTTTCTAAAGCAGGATTTTTCCTTTTTTAGAAGAATACCTATAGTGGTTTATATGATTATGCCTATTAAATTTAGTGTATAGAAGGAGAATTCGTAATGGAAGTTACTAATAAGGCGTTTAAAGCCTATGATGTACGCGGCGTTTATCCTGATGAAGTAAACGAAGAGCTGGCTTATCGCGTGGGCCGTATTTTTTCTGCTAGATTTGCAGCTGAAACTGTAGTAGTTGGTCATGATATTCGTTTAAGTGGACGTTCTATTGTTGATGCCTTGACTGAGGGTCTGCGTCATGGCGGTACTAAGGTTTTGGACATTGGACAATGCGGTACCGAAATGATTTATTTTGCTACTGCTCATCTGCATGCTGATGGTGGTATTATGGTTACTGCTAGTCATAATCCTAAAGAGTATAATGGTATGAAGCTGGTTCGTCGTGATGCTCGTCCTATTTCTGCTGATACTGGCTTAAAGGATATTGGCGATATGGTTGTTGCTTCTCATTTTGTACATCAGCTAGTACCTGGCAAGAAAATGGGTGAGGTAGAGAAAATTGATATTATGCCTGATTATATCAATCATCTGCTGACCTATGTTGATAAGAGTGCCTTAAAACCGATGAAGATTGTAGCAAATCCTGGTAATGGTGGTGCTGGTCCCATTTTGAAGGAGCTGGCAAAGCATTTGCCCTTTGAATTTATTACATTGAATGATACTCCTGACGGAACCTTCCCCAACGGTGTTCCCAATCCGCTGCTGCTGCCTAATCGCGAGGCTACTGCTAAGGTTGTACGCGAGCATAATGCTGACCTAGGTATTGCTTGGGATGGCGATTTTGACCGTTGCTTCTTGTTTGATGAAAATGCTGAATTTATTGAAGGCTACTATATTGTAGGCCTTTTGGCTGAGGTTTTCCTGCAAAAGGAGCCTGGTGCCAAGATTATGTATGATCCTCGTTTGACCTGGAATACAGAAGCTATTTTAGAAAAACGCGGTGGCGAGCCTGTACGCTGTAAGAGTGGCCATGCCTTTATGAAGGAGTGCATGCGTGCAAATGGTGTATTATATGGTGGTGAAATGTCTGCGCATCACTATTTCCGAGACTTTTCCTATTGCGATAGCGGTATGATTCCCTGGCTGCTGGTAACAGAGCTGATGTGTCGTACAGGCAAAAAGCTTTCTCAATTAGTTGGTGAGCGTGTTGCTATGTTCCCCTGTAGTGGTGAAATTAACCGTAAGGTAGAGGATTCTGCAGCTATTTTGGCTGCTTTGGCTGAAAAATATGCTGATGGTGAACAGGACCATATGGATGGTTTGAGTGTTGCCTATGAAAATTGGCGCTTTAATGTGCGTGTTTCCAATACTGAGCCTGTAATGCGTTTAAATCTGGAAACTAAGGGCGATGTTAAATTGATGGAAGAAAAAACTCAGGAGCTGTTGGCTCTTATTGGCGGTGAGGAGGCTTAATAATGCAAAAAGTTCGTAAAGCGGTTATTCCTGCGGCAGGTCTTGGTACTCGTTTTTTGCCTGCTACTAAGGCAACTCCCAAAGAAATGTTACCTATAGTAGATAAACCTACTATTCAATATATTGTTGAGGAAGCACTTGCTTCTGGTATTGAAGAAATTTTAATCATTACTGGCCGTAGCAAACGTGCTATTGAAGATCATTTTGATAGAAGCATTGAGCTAGAGCTTAATTTGGAAAATAGTGGTAAAACTAAAGAGCTGGAAATGGTTAAAGAAATTTCTGGTATCCGTATTCACTATATTCGTCAAAAAGAGCCTCGTGGACTCGGCCATGCTATTTTGTGTGCTAAACAGTTTGTTGGTGACGAACCCTTTGCTGTGCTTTTAGGCGATGACGTAGTAGATGCAAATGTTCCTGCATTAAAGCAGCTGATTAATGTTTATGACAAAACAGGTGCTAGCGTATTAGGTGTACAAGAGGTTCCTTTGGAAAAGGTTTCCTCCTATGGTATTGTTGCTAGCCAGCCTACTGCAGAAGAGCGCACCTTTATTGTAAATGACATGGTGGAAAAGCCTGCTGTTGAGGAGGCTCCATCTCGTTTGGCTGTTTTAGGTCGTTATGTTATCACTCCCGAGGTATTTGCAATTTTGGAGCAAACTCCTCCTGGTCGTGGCAATGAAATCCAGCTGACTGATGCACTTAAGGTTTTAGCTAAAGAGCAGGCTATGTATGCTTATAATTTTGAAGGACGTCGCTATGATGTTGGCGACAAGCAGGGCTTCTTAGAAGCAACTGTAGAAATGGCGTTAAAGCGTCCAGACCTGCGTGATAAATTTATGGCATATTTGAAGGATATTGTAGCCAAGGAAGGCTAAAAATAAAGACCGTATCGCTTATGTTGGCGGTACGGTCTTTTGACTATGCGTGTCTGATTGTATTTTGTTAGGATTAGTTAAATAGTGTTGAAAAGTTTACAGTTTAAGTGTTGATATTGGAGTCTGATATATTAATTTAGTTATTTGTTTGACAACAGCCTTTGATAATGTTAAAATCTAGTCTAACTTCACAATGTAAACCGTTGAAACGGAGATAACGTCAATGATGCCTTTACAGAGAGCCTGTGGTGCTGAGAGTCAGGTAAGAAACAAGTTGTCAAATGGACCGTTGAGGGCGCAGTCAAATGTGATTTTCACAGAGTATTCTGCGACGCTGTAGGCAGGTGTTAATTTGCCGAGGGTATGATGGTACCCTGCTAAGTGCATAGGGTCGTTCCTATGAATCAAAGTGGCACCGCGGATAGTGTTTATTATTCGTCTTTGACAGAAGTATATTCTGTTGAAGGCGTTTTTATTTTACTCCTTTGACAAATGGTCAAGGGAGCTTTTATTTTTTAGGAGGAAAATACGGTATGGATAGTAGGCGGTGCTGGCGTAGAAACGCCTAGAATAAAAGAGTAGAGAGAAGATAAATATTAATTATAAAAATGATGATAGATATAGAAACGAGGATGAATTTTATGAATACTCAAAAGGGACGCTTTGGTATACATGGTGGTCAATATATTCCTGAAACCTTGATGAATGCAGTAATAGAATTAGAAGAAGCATACAATTTTTATAAAAATGATAAATCTTTTCAAAATGAACTGGCAGAGCTTTTTAATGAATATGCTGGTAGACCGTCCAGATTATATTATGCGGAAAAGATGACTAAGGATTTAGGTGGCGCTAAGATTTATTTAAAGCGTGAGGATTTGAACCACACAGGTGCTCATAAGATTAACAATGTTCTAGGTCAGGCGCTTTTGGCCAAGAAAATGGGTAAAACTAGGCTGATTGCTGAAACTGGCGCTGGTCAGCATGGTGTAGCAACGGCTACTGCTGCAGCACTTATGGGAATGGAATGTGTAGTGTTTATGGGTAAGGAGGATACTATTCGTCAGGCCCTAAATGTGTACCGTATGCGTCTTTTAGGTGCGGAGGTTGTGCCTGTTACCAGTGGCACAGCAACCTTGAAGGATGCAGTATCAGAGGCGTTGCGCGAATGGACTACTCGCATCAGCGATACTCACTACTGCTTAGGCTCTGTTATGGGACCACATCCCTTTCCAACAATCGTTCGTGATTTCCAGGCAGTTATTTCTAAGGAAATAAAGGAACAGCTTTTGGAGAAAGAGGGACGCCTTCCTGATGCAGTAATAGCCTGTGTTGGTGGTGGCTCTAATGCTATTGGCAGCTTTTATAATTTTATTGATGACAAAGGTGTGCGCTTGATAGGCTGCGAGGCGGCTGGTCGTGGTATAGATACCTTCGAGACGGCGGCGACTATTTCTACAGGACGTGTAGGTATTTTTCACGGCATGAAGTCTTATTTCTGTCAGGATAAATATGGACAAATAGCACCAGTGTACTCTATATCTGCAGGCTTGGATTATCCTGGTGTTGGTCCAGAGCATGCATATCTGCATGATATTGGCAGAGCAGAATATGTGGCTATTACAGATGAAGAGGCTGTTTGTGCCTTTGAGTATTTAGCAAAAACAGAGGGTATTATTCCTGCTATTGAGTCATCCCATGCTGTAGCCTATGCTTTGAAGCTGGCACCGAATATGGATAAGGATAAGATTATTGTTATTACAATTTCAGGCAGAGGTGACAAGGATTGTGCTGCCATTGCCCGTTATAGAGGAGAGGATATTCATGAATAACATACAAGCTGCTTTTGAAAATGGTAAGGCCTTTGTTGCCTTTATTACTTGTGGTGACCCTGATTTAGAAACTACTGCTGCTGCAATTCGCCAAGCAGTGCAAAATGGTGCAGATATGATAGAGCTAGGCATTCCCTTTTCTGACCCAACAGCAGAAGGGCCTGTTATCCAGGCTGCTAATTTACGAGCCTTAGCTAATGGTGTGACAACGGATAAGATTTTTGCTATGGTGGAGGAGCTGCGTAAGGAAGTAAAAATTCCTCTTTTGTTTATGACATATGCAAATGTAATCTTTTCCTATGGAACAGAAGCGTTTATAGCAAAGTGTAGTGATGCTGGTATTAATGGAATTATTGTTCCTGATCTACCATATGAGGAAAAGAACGAATTTCAGCCAGCTTGTACTAAATATGGTGTTAAGCTGATTTCTGTTATCGCACCAACCTCTGCCAATCGTATAACTATGATTGCCAAGAATGCAGAGGGCTTTATCTATATTGCGTCAAGTATTGGAGTTGTTGGTACAAGGCAGGTAGTTTATGAAGATTTAGAAAGTGTTGTTCGAAAAGTACGTCAAAATACAACTTTGCCCTGTGTTATAGGCTTTGGCATTGCTGATTCTAAGCAGGCAAAAGCATTGGCGCAGCTAGCAGACGGTGTTATTGTAGGTACTGCTATCGTTAAGCTTTTGGCTGAGTATGGTAAGGAGGCCCCCAAAAGGGTTGGAGAATATGTTAAGCTACTGAAGCAGTCTATTAATTTATGAGTAGTAGCACAGTTGTAATAGCCGTAATTGATTAAGCCATTTAAAAAGCTTTGGTTAACAGCGTGCTGAGAAAAAATCATATTTATGGACTCATAGGTATTAAGAAGTATTGGACTATATAATTGCCAATAATTATGCTATAAACTAAAAAAGCTATGATTATCACTTGTTTAGGTAATAATCATAGCTTTAAATTTTTTATTTTGTTTTTACAGGACCTGATGTTTTGCGGACAACAAGACTGCATTTATATTCCACATGAGTAATACTTTTAAACTTGCCATTATTATGATAGCTGGATAATTCTTCCTTTAAGAGTTGGAAGGCACTTTGACCACAATCAGTTAAGGAGTTGTCAATAGTTGTCAGTCCAAGGCCACGGATGCGTGAAGGGAAGATATTATCAAAGCCGCATAGGCTAATATCCTCTGGAATACGTAATCCTTTATCTATGAGAGCATCATATACACCATAGGCAACCATATCATTAATAGCAACCATAGCAGTTGTTTGCGGAGCCTTTTCTAGGCATTGCAGCGCAAGCTCGTAGCCGGTGCTGTATTCCACATCAACGTGGGAAAGCTCATATTCAGGAGTAATGTTTTTGGTAAAGACGCGTAATTGTGCTCCTTGATATTTATCGCAGATAGCTTCTATACCCTGACAACGACGTACACGGGAGGAATGTTGTTCGTTCAAAGGACTGGAGAGATAGGCTATGTTTTTATGACCATGCTCCAATAAATGCTTGCCAACCAGCTGTCCTGCAGTAAAGTTGTTCATGTCCACAGTTGCTATTTCCAAATCATTGCGTCTATCACCTATGGCAACCACAGGCATGGATTTGCTCAAATCGTAGGCTAGCTCAGGCTGCTGCGGAATCATGGCAAAAATAACGCCTGCAACATTAAACTTTTTAGCCTGCTCCATTATAAACTTTTCTGTATTAACATCCCAGTAGGTTGTGCGTACTGATGTTGTATATCCATCACGGCGTGCTG
Source organism: uncultured Phascolarctobacterium sp. (assembly GCA_900552855.1). Classification (GTDB taxonomy): domain Bacteria; phylum Bacillota; class Negativicutes; order Acidaminococcales; family Acidaminococcaceae; genus Phascolarctobacterium_A. Next base: position 9,446 of record USBG01000020.1, read on the forward strand.
CAATTTCTATACCTTGAATAATAGTAGTATAAAAGGGGTTGAAGAGAGAAGGGCAGACAATGATAATTACTGTATCAGATGGTTTTATTAAGGAAAAGCTTTTTCCCTTAGAGCTTTTGTATCCCATGGATTCAACCAATGCGTAAACCTGCTCCACAGTTTCCTTATTAAAGCGGTTGATGCTGCGTTGATTTAAAATCATAGAAACACTTGCAGGGGAAATACCTGCTTTAGCGGCAATATCCTTTAAAGTAACTTTTTTTGCCATGTTCATCTCCTTCCTGTGAAAAACGCACATTCCGTTTAGGGAATGTGCGCTATATTTTTCGTAGTGATTATTTTACGCGACCAGTAACCTTTGCTGCGATATCGGGGAAGTTGGTGATAAGAACATCAACGCCATTATCAATCAGCTTTTGCATGGTTTCGGCATCGTTAGGAGTCCAAATTTGCAGCTTAACGCCTTTAGCGTGCAGCTCATCACCCAGACCAGGCATCAGACCAAAGGAGGTGCGTGCATTTAAGGTAGCCGCTCCCTGGCTTACGCAGTAGTCTGCAGAGTTAACAATCCAGTCCTCAATCAGAAGACCGCAGTTAGCTTCAGGCTCCAGCTCTTTAATGCGTTTAATGGTGTAATGGTTAAAGGAAGAATACCAAACTTGTTTTTCAACGCCGTATTCATGTACTAAATCAACCAATTTTTTTTCGATACCAGGATAATCATAAATACTGGTTTTAAGCTCGATATTGGTAATTAAATTAGTAGTGCGCAGCCATTCAAAGTATTCACGCATGGTAGGAATAGTTTGACGAGGAAGGATACCTTTGATATTAATGCCTACAGAGAGCATTTTTAATTCTTCTAAGGTATAGTTTCTCAGATTACCGGTACCATTAGTAGTACGGTCCAGGGTTTCGTCGTGCATAATAACCAGCTCGCCGTCTTTAGTCATTTGTACGTCAAGCTCGATACCGTCAGCAACTGTTTCTTCTGCAACCTTTTGGAATGCCAGCATAGTATTTTCGGGATAATAACCGGAAAAGCCACGATGGGCGAAAATCATAGTCATGGATAAAGCCTCCTTAATTTTAAAAGAATTTTTAGTTCTTCAATAAAGTTCAACAATCTTCAACAGAATTATAACAGATAGTTTAGGAATTTTCAAGCGGGATATTTAATGTCCCTAGGGGACGTATAAGGGCCATAAAGCCTTATGCAGTCTAGGTTTTTGAAATGTTGGAAATTTATTGACAATTGTGTGAAGCTTTGATAAGATTGTATTCAGAAGTGGTTACGCAATTTTTCCACAAAATTTTCAACAAAATTCAACAGGAATTAGGAGGAAGATTATGAAAAAAGTATTAGCACTTTTGATGCTGGCTGTTTGCATGTTCACTTTAGTTGGCTGCGGCGGCGACAAAAAAGAAGAGAAAAAGGATGCAGCTGCTGACAAGAAAATTGTTCTGAAGCTCAGCCACGTATTCTCTCCTGACGAGCAACTCTACAAATCCATGGAGCTGGTTGCTGGTCGTATTAAAGAGAAAACTCAAGGTCGTGTTGAGATTCAATGCTATGGTCAAAACCAACTGGCTTGCTACAAGGATGGCCTGGAGCAAGTAGCTAATGGTGCAAACTTCATCTCCGTTGAGGATCCGTCTTACTTGGGTGACTATGTTCCTGACTTCAAGCCTCTGGTTGGTCCTATGATGTACCAAACCTATGATGAATATGCACAAATGATCGAAACTCCCCTCGTTCAAGATATGATTGCAAAAGCAGAGCAAAAGGGCATCAAAGTTCTGGCTCTGGACTATGTATTTGGTTTCCGTAACCTGATTACCAACAAAGTTATTACCTGCCCTGAAGATCTGAAAGGCATGAAACTGCGTACTCCTGGCAGCAAGCTGTTCATCGACACCATTAATTCTATGGGTGCTACTGCTACCAGCCTGCCCTTCTCTGAAACTCTGTCCGGCGTTTCTCAAGGCGTAGTTGATGGTCTGGAAGGTTCTGAATTCACCAATATCGGTACTAAATGCTATGAGCACTGCAAAAACGTTGCAACTACCAAACACTTCCTGGGCACCTGCGGTGTTTACATCTCCACTAAGGTTTGGGAAAGCATTCCTGAAGCTGACCGCAAAATTGTAGCTGAAGAGTTCGCTTATGGCGGTAAAGAAATGACTAAGATTTCTTCCGACAACTACGACAAGGTTTACAAAGAGCTGGAAAGCAAAGGTGTAAAATTCAACGATGTTGACCATGAGAAATTCTCTAAAGCAACTGAAGTTGTTTACAAACAAATGGAAGAAAAAGAAGGCGCAACTCCTGGTATCTATGAAAAACTGAAAGCAGAAGTTGAAAAGATTCGCGCTGCAAAAAAATAATTAATCCATGAGTGCAAGGCGTTTCGTTTAAATTATTTTAAGCGAAACGCTTTCTTGCGCGTATAAGCAATAGTTAATTTGAAAGAAGAAATGGCTGCTTAGCAGCTTATGGTTTTAAAGGGTCTACAAGCATAGGTTGGCTCACTTCTTCATTGACGGGTCTGCTTATGTACTAGATCGGAGGCAATAAATGAAATTTTTCCTGGAAAATATTGAAGATATCGTGGCTGCGATTTTTATTACCATCACCACGATTTTAGTAATTGTAAATATAATTATGCGTTATGTTTTGAATTCTGGACTTGTTTGGTCCGAGGAGGTTGCAACAGGCTGCTTTGTTTGGGCTGTGTTTATTGGTGCAGTTGCTGCATTTAAACGCAGAGGTCATGTAGGCGTTGATATTGTCGTAAAAATGATGCCTGCAGGTCCGCGCAAGGTTTTGACAACACTGATGGATATGGTGCTGGTTGTTTTAAATGGCTTTATGGCATACCTGTCCGTTTTGTATATTATGACTTCTTATACTAAGATGACACCTGTATTAGGTATTTCTTCTGCATATATCAGCTCTTCTGTGCTGATTGCATTTGTTTTGATGACCTTTTATTCTATTAAATTTGTTTATGAGGATATTACCGGTAAAGTGAAGGAGGAGGAAAAATAATGGCTTACTTGCCCGTCTTAATCGTTTTTGTGCTGTATTTTTCCAGCCTGCCAATTGCTTATGCTTTATTTGGTGCAACCGTTTCTTACTTTACCTTTATTGACACTGGTTCTCCTACTCACTTAATGTTCCAGCGTATTATCACCAGCACCCAATCCTTCCCCCTGCTGGCAATTCCCTTCTTTATTATGGCTGGCTCTATTATGAACTATGCAGGTATCAGCTCTAAGCTGATGAAATTTACCGATATCCTTACTGGTCATATGTCCGGTGGTCTGGCTCAGGTAAACGTGCTGCTGTCCCTGCTTATGGGTGGTGTATCCGGTAGTGCTAACGCTGACGCTGCTATGCAAAGCAAAATGCTGGTTCCTGAAATGGAAAAGCGTGGCTATAGTAAAGCCTTTTCTGCTGCAGTAACTGCTGCTTCCTCTGCTACTACTCCTGTTATTCCGCCTGGTATTAACCTGATTATTTATGCCTTGATTGCTAGCGTGTCCGTAACTAAAATGTTTATGGCAGGCTATGTTCCTGGTATTTTAATGGCTGCAGCAATGATGATTGTTGTTGCTGTTGTTTCTAAAAGACGTGGCTATAAGCCGTCTCGTGAACGTGCTGCAACCGCAGGTGAGTTTTTTGCTCAGCTGAAGGAATCCATTTGGGCATTGCTGTTCCCCTTCGGTATTATCGCAGGTCTGCGTATGGGTATGTTTACTCCATCTGAGGCAGGTGCTGTTGCTGTTGTTTACTGTGCAATTGTAGGTATTTTTATTTACAAAGAGCTGAAATGGGAGCATTTGTGGCCTATTATGAAGGAAACTATTTACGGTACTAGCTCCGTTTGCCTGATTATCGTTGCAGCCTCCTTCTTTGGATACTATATGAACTGGGAACGTATTCCTCAAACTATTACTGGCGCTATGCTGGACTTTACTCAGAATCCGTATGTTATGCTGATGCTTATTAACGTGCTGCTCTTGGTTTTGGGTATGTTCCTGGAGGGTGGCGCTGCTCTGATTATTTTGGCACCGCTTTTGGTTCCGGTTGTAACTAAGCTGGGTGTAGATCCTGTTCACTTCGGTATTATTTGCATTGTAAATATCATGATTGGTGGTTTAACACCTCCATTTGGTTCTATGATGTTTACTGTATGTGCAATAACTAATACTCCATTAGGTGATTTTATGAAGGAAGTATTCCCCTTTATTGTTGCACTGTTAATTGCTTTAATGATTGTTACCTATTGCCCTGCATTGGTAATGTTTATTCCAAACTTGTAAATTTTTAGGGAGGGGGATTGCACCCCTCCTTTCTTTGTTTATAATATAGATAGAATGAATGAAAGGACGTGTCATTATGAGTAAATATATTATGTCACTTGACTTAGGCACTACTAGCTGTCGTTGTATTCTGTTTGACAAGCAAGGTCAAATCTGCAGCATGGCGCAAAAGGAGTTTACCCAGTATTATCCTAAAGCAGGCTGGGTAGAGCACGATGCAGAAGAAATTTGGGCTACTCAGATGGGCTTGATGTTTGAAGCATTAGGCAAGCTGGATTTGACAATGGATGATGTTGCTGGTATTGGTATTACCAACCAACGTGAAACTACTGTTGTTTGGGACAAGACTACAGGTCGTCCTATTTGTAAAGCTATTGTATGGCAATGTCGTCGTACTGCCGAATATTGTGATGAGCTGAAGGAGCAAGGATTAGCTGAAAACTTCCGTCATAAAACAGGTTTGGTACTGGACGCTTATTTTTCTGGCACCAAGCTGAGATGGATTTTAGAAAACGTTCCTGGTGCAAGAGAAAAGGCTGAAGCAGGCAATTTGTTATTTGGCACTATTGATACCTGGATTATTTGGAAGCTAACTGGTGGCAAAGCTCATGTAACTGACTATTCTAATGCTTCTCGTACCTTGATGTTTAACATTCACACTCTGGAGTGGGATGAGGATATTTTAAAGGTGCTGAATATTCCTAAAAAAATGCTGCCGCAGGTTCAACCTTCTAGCTGTGTTTATGGTGTAACTGAGCATAAGCTTTTTGGCGGCGAGGTTCCTATTGCAGGCGCTGCAGGTGACCAGCAATGTGCTCTCTTTGGACAAACCTGCTTTGAAGCTGGAGAAGCTAAAAATACCTATGGTACTGGTGGCTTTATGCTGATGAACACTGGTGAAAGTCCTGTTGTATCAAAAAATGGCCTTGTTACAACCATCGCCTGGGGTGTTGATGGTAAGGTAGAGTATGCTTTAGAAGGCTCCATCTTTGTAGCAGGTGCTGCTATTCAATGGCTTCGTGATGAGCTGGGACTTTTACGTCATGCATCTGAGTCCGAGGCATGTGCTAAATCCGTACCCGACTCCAATGGCTGCTATGTTGTACCCGCCTTTGTTGGTTTAGGTGCTCCATATTGGGACCAATATGCACGTGGAGCTATTGTTGGCTTAAGCCGTGGTGTTAATAAAAATCATATTATTCGTGCCACCTTGGAATCCATTGCTTATCAGGTAACTGATGTTCTTAAGGCTATGGAGGAGGATAGCGGTATTAAGCTGGCTGCTTTGCGTGTTGACGGCGGTGCTTGCTCTAATGACTTTTTGCTGCAATTCCAGTCCGATATTATTAACACACCTGTACTTCGTCCTCAATGCATAGAAACCACTGCTTTGGGTGCTGCTTATTTAGCAGGTCTTGCTGTAGGCTATTGGAAAAACATGGATGAAATTAAAAATAACCATGTTATCAGCAAGGAGTTTACTCCTGACCTGGCAGAGCTGAAGCGTGAATGTCTCTTAAATGGCTGGCATAATGCTGTTAAAGCATCAAGAGTACGTATTTAATAATTATTATTGAAATTTTCAATTACTTCACAAATTCTATCTCCGTATCATATATAATAGAAGTATAGAAACAATTAGGAGTGATGAAAAATGGCAATTCTTTACCCATCTGCTGCAGAGTTTAAACAAATGCTGGCAGATAAAAAGACTTTTTTGGCAGATTTTTTTGCTACTTGGTGCGGACCCTGCAAAATGCTTGCTTATGTATTAGATGAGGTTGATGCTGCACTGGGCGAAAAAATTGACATTGTAAAGATAGATATTGATAAAGAACCAGAACTTACCCAGGAAATGGACGTTAATATTATTCCGGGCTTGTTCTTTATTAAGGATGGCGAGGTAGTTTCTCGTTATACTGGTTTTTTACCATTAGAAAGATTACAGCCTCGTATGGAAAAGCTTATTGGCAGCGAACCTCCGGTAGAGCTTCCGCCTGAAAAACACTACGATGTAATTATTATTGGTGGTGGCGCAGCTGGTCTGACTGCGGCTATTTATGCTCGTCGTGCAGGCCTTAATACCTTGGTGCTAGAGTCCTATGCTCCGGGTGGTAAGCTTATCAAAACCTTTGAGCTGGAAAACTGGCCTGGAATTAAAAGCGTTAATGGCTCTCAGCTGGCCTTTGACATTTATGAGCAGGCTATGGCCTTGGGTACTGCATATCTTTATGAAAAGGTTAACGATTTAAAGCTGCAGGGTAAGGATAAAATAGTATGCTGTGAATCTGGCCAATCTTTTGCTGCGCCTGCAGTAATTATTGCTACTGGTACTGTAGAGCGTATGCTGAACATTCCCAACGAAGAGGAAATGATTGGTCATGGCGTAAGCCTGTGTGCAGTTTGTGATGCTGCCTTCTATCGCAACAAGTCCGTAATTGTTGTTGGTGCTGGTAACGCTGCATTTGAAGAGTCTTTGTATTTGGCAGAATTTGCTTCTGATATAACTATTCTGGCACGCAGCGACCGTTATGTTGCAGAGCAAATTACTCAGGATAAGGTTGCTGCAAATGCAAAAATCAAGGTATTGCCTTGGCGTATTGCGCAGGAAATCTTGGTTGAGGATGGCAAGGTTGCTGGTATGCGTGTTTTGAACAAGCAAACTGGTGAGGAAGAAATATATAAGGCTAGCGGCGTATTTCCGTATATTGGTGCTGACCCTGTAACAAACTTTGTTAAGGACTTAGGCATTACTGACGAGCAGGGCTACTTGGTAGTTGAGCCAGATATGTCTACTCAGCTGGAAGGTATTTATGGCGCTGGTGATGTTTGCGCTAAGGTACTTCGCCAAGTCGTTACAGCAACTAACGATGGTGCAATTGCAGCTCAAAGTGTAATTAAATATATTCGTGGCTAAATTAGGCTTGACAAAGCCGTTGCTAACCGTCTAGAATAAAAGTATCTCTTTGCACTGCATTTTAAGCTACAGTACAATCTGATCAGGCGGTTAACCTCTTTGGTTTTTGCAGCCGGGCCCCTATGGGCAGCAGACAATGACATGATACGTCTGCGGGACAGTAATTACTTACTTTTCCGCAGGCGTTTTTTTGTGCTTGCGAGACGGCAAAGAAATCAAAGGAGGAATATTTTATGAAGTTTGCAAACGAAGAAGAACGCATTGCTATGATAGTTTCTATTAATAGTATTATTGGCAATGTGCTTTTATCCTTAGGTAAGCTGGCTGCTGGTTTTATGGCTCATTCTGCAGCAATGGTGTCCGACGGTATTCACTCTGCTTCTGACGTATTTGGTACACTTATTGTCATGGTAGGTGTAAAATTCTCTAATAAAGAATCAGATGATGAACACCAATATGGTCATGAGCGCATGGAATGTGTGGCAGCAATCATATTAGCTGTAATATTAGCTATTATTGCTATCTTGATTGGCTATAGTGGCTATGAAAAAATATTTGTAGAGCATGGCTCTGATATAGAGATTCCGGGACAGCTGGCACTATGGGCAGCAATTGTTTCCATTGTAGTCAAAGAAGCCATGTTTTGGTATACACGTCATGCTGCACAAAAAATTAATTCGGGTGCATTGATGGCAGAGGCGTGGCATCATCGAAGTGACGCATTATCCTCAATTGGCTCCTTTGTGGGTATTTTGGGAGCACGTATGGGGTATCCAATCTTGGACCCGCTGGCAAGTATTGTTATTTGCGGTATGATTCTGCATGCTGCCTATGAGGTATTTAAGGATGCTATGGATAAAATGGTGGACCGCAGCTGTGATGAAGAAACAACGCAAAAAATCCATGACCTTATTGGTAAGGTTCCTGGCGTAGAGCATACTGATAGCCTCAATACCCGTATGTTTGGTAATCGTATTTATGTTGATATTGAAATAAGTGTTAAGGATAATTTGACACTTTTGCAGGCGCATCATATTGCAGAAATGGTGCATACGGCTATTGAAGCCAATTTTCCGCTAGTTAAGCATTGTATGGTGCATGTCAATCCTTTAAGCGAGGACTGTCATGACTCTTGTCCTATGCTGCCACCGGAGCTGCTGCCTAAGCGTGAAGAAAAATAAGAAATAAGAGAAGGAATTTTAATGAAAAGATAAGATGAAAAAAATGTTTCAAACGATGTGGCTATTGGGGGTACTGGTCCTGATCGCTGCGTGCGGGGATCATTCCCGCTTTAAGTATGAGTCGGTGCCCGGAGATCCGTTGAATGCCCGGATTTATACTTTAGACAATGGCTTAAAGGTGTATATGACGGTCAATAAAGATCAACCCCGGATTCAGACCTATGTCGCCGTCCGCGCCGGTGGAAAGAACGATCCGGCAGAGACGACCGGGTTGGCCCACTATTTTGAGCACCTGATGTTCAAAGGAACGGATAGTTTCGGAACACAGAATTACGAACAGGAGAAACCGATGCTGGACCGGATAGAAGCTTTGTTCGAGGTATATCGGAAAACGACGGACGAGGCTCAGCGGACTGCTCTCTATCGTCAGATCGACAGTGTGTCTTATGAGGCCTCTAAGATCGCTATTCCCAATGAATACGATAAATTGATGGCGGCGATCGGAGCTACCGGGACAAATGCCTATACTTCTTACGACCAGACTGTTTTTGAGGAAGATATTCCTTCGAATCAGGTAGAGAACTGGGCTAAAATACAGGCCGATCGGTTTCAGCATCCTGTTATCCGGGGATTTCATACCGAACTGGAAGCTGTTTATGAAGAAAAAAATATGTCCCTGACCAAAGATAACCGTAAAGTGATCGATCAGGTGATGGCCGGTCTCTTCCCCCACCATCCTTATGGAACTCAAACCATTTTGGGAACACAGGAAAATCTGAAAAATCCGTCTATTACGAATATTAAGAATTTCTATACTCAATGGTATGTACCTAATAATATTGCGGTTTGTCTTTCCGGAGATTTTGATCCCGATGTAATGATCGAAACGATAAACCGTTATTTCGGTGGAATGAAACCGAGTCAGAACTTGCCTGAACTGAACTTTCAACCGGAGCAGCCGATTACCTCTCCTATAGTGAAAGAAGTGGTGGGACCGGAAGCTGAAAATGTGACTTTGGCGTGGAGATTTCCGGGAGCAAACAGTGAGGACGTAGAAACCCTGAATCTGCTGGCTCAGGTGTTGTACAACGGACAAGCCGGTTTGATCGACCTGGATATCAATCAACAACAGAAAATGTTGGGAGCTGCTGCCTATCCTTTCTTATTAGCTGACTACAGTGTATTTTTAATGGAAGGAACACCTAAAAACGGACAAACCCTCGAAGAAGTACGTACACTGCTGTTGGAAGAAATCGGAAAGTTGAAAAAAGGAGAATTCGACGAGAACCTGATCGCTGCGACGATCAATAATAACAAACGCGATAGACAAAAACAATTGGAAAGCAATGAAGACAGAGCAACCTGGTTTGTCGAGTCGTTTGTCAACGGTACGAATTGGGCCGATGAAGTGGCTTCACTCGACCGGATGAGTAAAATTACCAAACAAGAGCTGATAGATTTTGCCAATACTCATCTGAAAGATAATTATGTCGTGGTCAATAAACGGCAGGGGAAAGACGAAAGTGTAAAGAAAATGACTAAACCGGCCATCACTCCGATTGTGACCAACCGGGATAAGAGTAGTGCTTTTTTGCGGGAGATCCAGACAGCACCGGTAAAACCCATCGAACCGGTATTTGTCGATTTTTCAAAAGATATGGCTCAAGGAAAACTCAAATCCGATATTCCTTTGTGGTATAAGAAAAACCCGACGAACGACCTGTTCTCTTTAACTTATGCTTTTGAGAAAGGAAATAATGAGGATCGTTATCTTTCCACTGCTGCCGGTTATCTGGATTATTTGGGTAC
>USBG01000021.1 GCA_900552855.1 uncultured Phascolarctobacterium sp.
TCCGCTGTGTGTAGTTGAACGCAACGGCGGCAGAGAAGACCTAAGTGTGGAAGACGCATCCGAAATGGTCCTCCATCTTTCACTGCGTCCCTGCTCCCATCCTGTTTTAGGAAATCGTTCATATTAATATAGCAAAAAGCATGAAGCGTAGCTGTTTACAACGGCTACGTTTTTTTATGTTTCCAAAGACTATTTCCATACCTTGCTATGAAATACAACTACTAGATAAAGTAACAAAATCATTCTATACTACTAGACTAGCAGCATTATGAAAGCGTCACCCATCATTGCCAAACAAAAAAAGTGCTGTAACACCTAAGCATTACAGCACTATAAACAGCAATTTTAATTTTAAAAGGTACCCTGTACCAGCTGGCTAATATTTTTAGAATGGTCAGACACACGCTTCATATTGATAAGCAGCTCCAGCATTACAAAACCAGCAATGGGGTCGCAGCGTTTTTCATTAAGGCGCACAATATGGTTTTTACGCACCTCTTTCTGATATGCCTTAACCTCACGACACAACTGAATTGCTTCAGCAGCAATTTCCTTATCATTCTTCTCTAAAGCTTCTAAAGCACGACCACTTGCCAAAAGAACCTTTTCGCTTAAAGTACGCAGCTCCTGCTTAGCCTCTTCAGAAAAACGAACATCGTCTTCAAAAATCATGCGAGATTTTTTAGCTAAGGTTTCGCCATGGTCGCCAATACGTTCAATGTCATTGCATGCATGAAGAAGACCTGTGTGACGAGCAGATAAGCTTTCGCTCATAGTTGTAGCGCTCATATCTGTAAGATAATTGGTAATATCTCTTTCCAAAGCATCCACCACAGGCTCATGCTCCAGAACATATTTAACCTTGGTTTCATCAAATTTATTGATTGAATCCATAGCCATACTAACATTTTTACGAGCCAAATTACCCATGCGTACAACCTCTTTTACAGCCAGGCTGAGAGCAATAGACGGAGTGTTGAGCATTTTCTCATCCAAATATACAGGACGCAGGGAAATGATTTCACCACTATCAGGTAAAATACGCTCAATAAGCTTGATAAAGTAGCCAACAAAGGGCATAAAGAGCAGAGTGTTAATGATGTTGAAGGCAGAGTGAGCATTTGCAATCTGACGAGCAATATCATTAGCAGGAGAAATTAACATAACTACCTTTATGAACATGGACATAAAGGTTACGAAAATAATACTACCGATTACGTTAAACATAACGTGTGCCAAAGCTACACGTTTAGCAGTTTGATTAGCACGCAGAGATGCCAAAACAGCAGTAATACAGGTACCGATATTATCGCCTAAAAGGACTGGAATTGCACCTTCTAAGGGAATCAGGCCCTGACCAGCCATAGCAATCAAAATACCGATGGTGGCACTGCTGGACTGAATCAGAACAGTCATAACAACACCGATACCAATACCCAGAATAGGATTATTAGCAAATGCACCTATAAAGTCAACAAATCCCTGATAATGACGTAATGGCATTACAGACTTACCCATAATATCCATACCCATCATCAATATGCCAAAGCCAAGCAGAACCTGACCTAAGTATTTGGTACGACTACGTTTTGCCAGCAGCTGAATTAAAAAGCCTACAAAAATAAGTACAGGAACATAATCAGAAAGCTTAAAAGCAATCAGCTGAGCCGTCATGGTGGTACCGATATTAGCACCCATGATAATACCAAAGCCCTGCTTCAAGGTCAAAAGGCCTGCATTAACCAAGCCTACTGTCATAACAGTAGTTGCGCCACTAGCTTGAAGCACAGCTGTAACAACAGCACCTAAAAGGACACCTAAAGCTAAAACACCGGTCATTGCCTCTAAAATCTTTTGGAGCTTAGCACCAGCAGCCTTCTGTAAGCCATCGCCCATTAGCTGCATACCGTACATAAACAAGGCAATACCGCCTAAAAAGCCAAGAAAATACACTAACATTAGTTACACCTCTAAAATAAATTTGTGACTATATTATATACATACAAGAGCAGTTATGTAAAGGAAAAGTAAAATTTTCTTGTTTTTATTTAGCTCAAAATTTACCCACTGGGACAAATTATGTTCCGCTTAATATCTTTTTCGCTATTCAAAAGAACTATATGTGATATTGCCTTCTCTAAAATAAATATATGATAGCTACATTTTATATCTGCACACAAATTCATAAAGCATATAAATCGCTACCATAAAATCAAGCTTTAGCAAAAACTTCAAGACATTAATCACCATAAATAGGCAAAAAAATTACGCCATACACAAACGGGCGTGTACAGCGTAAAAAGGAGAGGTGTATGATGAAAAGATGTGTTTTAACGGAGTTGCTTAATTAGAGTTGTCGCTTCTTCAATACTAAGGGCACTACCGAAAGCAATTACTCTTTCGTCAATGACCAATGCAGGAAAAGCCATCACTCCGTAAGCCACTGCCTTACGGAATTCAGAAACTTGCTCAAACTCAGCCTTGAGCTTTAACTTCTTCAAGGCAATTGCGGTATTCTGCATCAGCAGCTCGGCCTGCTTCGTCATAGGTCCCAAAATCTTGACGTGCATTACTATCACCTGTCTTTGCTTTGTTCTTTTCTTCCGTGACTATATAATACCAAATCAGTATGACTAAAGTAGGTCAAAGGCGTAACATCTTTGTGAATTAAAAAAAGAACCCTTCTCCACATATCAAATGAAGAAGGGCTTGGATTATTTAAGGATTACATTTAGGAAGGATTTTAAACGCTCATTAGTAGGATGCTCAAAAATTTCCTCTGGAGTACCTACTGCTTGTACATATCCATCTGCCATAAACAGCACTTTAGTAGCAACCTCGCGGGCAAAGCCCATTTCGTGAGTAACAACAACCATGGTCATACGCTCGTCAGCCAGCTCACGCATGGTTTTAAGCACTTCACCGGTCAGCTCAGGATCAAGAGAAGAGGTAGGCTCATCAAAAAGCATGATGGAAGGCTTCATTGCCAAGGCTCTAGCAATAGCTACACGCTGCTGCTGACCGCCACTAAGCTTTCTAGGATAGGTATCACGCTTAGAGGACAAGCCAACCTTTGCTAAAAGCACCTCAGCCTCCTTAATGACCTCATCACGATTACGTTTTTGTACATTAATAGGAGCCTCAATCAGATTCTCGAGAACTGTCATATGGGGAAACAGGTTAAATTGCTGAAATACCATACCCATTTTACAGGCAATACGACTAACATCGTCCTTTTTAACGTATTCTGCACCCTTGCCACTATCCTGGCACAATGTTTCACCATCTATGATTATGGTACCCTTATCTATTGTTTCCAGCTTGTTAAGGCAGCGAAGCAATGTACTTTTACCACCACCAGATGGACCAATTACGGCAATAACCTCGCCTTCGTTAACCTCTAAATCAATACCCTTTAAAACCTCTAAATCGCCAAATCTTTTCCAAATGTTTTGAGCTTTAATCTTGTTCATAGCACTTCTCCTATTGGTCATATTTGGAGAAGCGATTTTCCAGCTTCTCGAACATAATAGTAAGAATCAATGTAGCCAGCAGGTAAAATACACCTGCTACTAAAAACGGTGTAATATCAAAATCACGTTGCACCAGGTTTCTGGTAGTACGCATTAAATCATTCATAGCTAAAACATATACCAGAGATGTATCTTTAACCAGAGTGATGGTTTCATTGCTTACAGGAGGAAGAATAATACGGAATACCTGCGGCATAATAATGCGGCGCATGGTTTGTACATAATTCATACCCAGAGTGTGAGCAGCTTCATACTGTCCTTTAGGAATAGCCTGAATACCACTGCGGAAGATTTCACAGAAGTAAGCGCCATAATTAAGCACAAAGGCAATCATAGCAGCAGTAAAATCATCAAAGCGAATACCTACAGCAGGTAGTGCAAAATAGAAGAACAGCAATTGCAGCATTAAGGGAGTGCCACGCATAATCCATACATAAAAAGCAATAAGAGCCTGCAACGGCTTAAAGTTGGAGGCACGCCCCAGGCTAAGCAACAAGCCTAACGGAAGGCTAAGAATAATTGTGCAGAAAAAAATCTGCGCTGTAACAATGCTGCCCTCAAACATCTGAGGAATAATTCTAATAATGTAATCCATAATAATCTCCAATAAACAAAATATGGGGGCCGACAAAAACGGCCCCTTTAATCATCTTAATTTTAGTATTTAGTGATGTCTGCACCCATCCATTTTTCAGAAATCTTCTTGCAGGTGCCATCTTTCTTCATTTCTGCTAAAACTTTGTTAACCTTTTCGCGCAGTTCATTATCATCTTTGCGGAATGCTACTGCAATAACCTCATCACCCATGTTGTCTTCAAGAATGGTATATTTGCCAGGATTCTTTTGTTCATAGTAACGAGCAAGAACTGCATCTACAATCATAGCATCTACGCGCTTATTGTCAAGGTCCATATAAGCAGCTGCAAAGTCAGGATATTTTTTATATTCCTTCAAGGAATCCTTCAATGCTTTATTTTCCTCATTTTCAATCAGGTAAGCACCGGTAGAGTCATCCTGTACCGCAATGGTCTTACCAAACAAATCAGCCTTAGTTTTAATATCGGAGCCAGCAGGAACAACAATCAGCTGTGCATTTACAAGATACGGATCGGACAAACCATAAGCTTTCTCACGCTCTTCATTAATGGTAAAGCAGTTCCAAATAGCATCAATGCGTTTAGATTTCATTTCTGCTTCCTTAGCGCCCCAATCAATAGGTTTAAACTCAACCTCCATATTCAGACGTTTGCAAGCCTCACGAGCCAAATCAATATCTAAGCCAACCAATTCATTTTTATCATCACGGAAACCCATAGGAGCAAAGTTATCATCTAAGCCAATAACCAGCTTCTTTTGGCTGTCGCTGCCGCAACCAGCAGTCAGCATCATAACCATTGCCATGCTCATAATCATCATTAATAACTTTTTCATAATCATAACCCCTCTCTCATAGCTAGTTTTTAATTTTTCTATATCTTAGTGTCACCTCTTGATGACAATTATATTATACTTTAGTATGCTAAATTTGTAAAGTAGTAAATTGAGAAATTTTCAAAATTTCTATTTACTACCCTCAAGTACAAAGCTTATAATTATAGAAACTTTATCAAGGAGGTTATTCATATGATTTTTAACGATAAAAAGGTTGATGTGTTCTCCAACCGTTTTGGTGGTAATGGTGATGTAATTATAGAACATTATATCGACGAAAAGCTTTTAAATGATTCTGTCGTTATGTATGCTAAGATTACCCTTAAACCAGGCTGCAGCCTTGGCTACCACCAGCACAACGGTAATAGTGAAACTATTGTTGTATTGCAGGGCACTGCCCAGTACAACGACAATGGTACCGAAATAGAGCTGCATTCCGGCGCTGTTATGCATTGTCCTAACGGCGAGTTCCACAGCATAGGCAACGCAGCAAATGCTAAAAAAGACCTAGTGCTTCAGGCAATAATTATTAAAGTAAACCCATAAACAGAAACTTTACCGGCCTTTCACGGAACAACGAGAAGGGTCGGTATTTTTATATCTATTAATATGGCTCTTAATTAATTCTGTCCTAAAATACTAATCCATACACTACACGCAAACAATTATATTTTATCTGTTGCTTCAGCAATCATGTTATCATAAGCAATCCCATTTTCGTTAATACATGGTCAAATTCTATAATGTTCTTCAATATAAGCTGAATATCTCCATTAATCACGCCAATTTACTCTATTATATTATGTTTTCTAAAAATCAGCAAACAGTTAAATATTGTAATAATTTTGTAACAATTGTAAGCTTGACTTAAAACATGTACAGGTATACACTCTGATTCGGTAAGTGAGTAATTACTCACTTATATGGAGGTAAAAATGCTATCAAGAAAAGAACATACCCAGGAATTGGTTTTACATACAGCTACCAAGCTTTTTTGCTCTCTTGGCTACGCAAACACGACCACCAGTCTTATTGCAGCCCAAGCAGGAGTTTCAGAGGCAACTATTTTTAAACATTTTCAAAGTAAGGATAATCTACTGCATCAAATAGGCAGCACAGCGGTTTGTCAAATTGGTAATTGGTTTTCCTGTGAATCCTTGCAGCTTGCCTTAAACAGCTCTCAAAGCAGCTCGCTGCGTCCATTTATCGAATCACTGCTGCTAGAGCGCCTACATTTTATTGATGAGCATTTTGAGCCTGTAAAAATACTGCTTATTGAAATGCAGTATTCATCCACCATGAAGGAAAAGTTCACAGAACAGCTTCTTCCCAAAATCTATGAGCACTTCAACGAGGTGCGTCACCTGCTTATGGAAAGAGTGCCAATTACAGAGGAGCAGGCTGAAACCATCATACGACTATTAGGTGGACTAGTCGTAACATTTATCTTGCAAAAATATCTATTCAATATATCTCTTACTGATGAAGAAATACGCACCCAGATGGACTACACATTAAACCTTCTTGAAGACAGTGTAATTCATCACTAAGCAGCAAAAATCTGCAATTAATATATCACTTTATTTACTTATTAAACTAAATATTACGCTTGTATATTTTACTCGCAATATTTTTTATAATACAATAGAGCATACAACAGATAACACTATTGACTAATTGGAACTAAATGGAGGTACTCATGCGCATAGGATTAGATGTTGGCAGCACAACAGTAAAGTTAGCTGTTCTTGGCGAGCAAGGAAATCTACTATTTAGTAGATATCGTCGTCATTACAGTCAGATTGCTGCTAATATTTTAGAACTGCATAAGGAATTGATGGAGGTATTCCCGGATTTGCAAACTGCTGAACTTGCTATAAGCGGCAGTGCAGGTCTTGGCATCGCTGAAAACTGCGACCTGCAATTTGTGCAAGAGGTTTTTGCCGAAAAGGTTTGTGCCGAAAAGCTTCATCCTCATGTAAATGCAGTAATTGAGCTTGGCGGTGAGGATGCCAAAATTCTCTTTTTAGGCCGTCACTTTGATGCACGTATGAATGATAGCTGTGCCGGTGGTACAGGAGCCTTTATAGATCAAATGGCAGCCCTACTTAATGTAAATACCGAGGATATGGACAGTTTAGCAGCTAATGCCAAAAATATTTATACTATTGCCAGTCGCTGCGGAGTATTTGCTAAAAGTGATATTCAGCCACTCCTTAACCAAGGTGCTGCTAAAGAAGATTTGGCCGCAAGTATTTTTAACGCTGTTGCTAGCCAAACAGTCACCGGCTTAGCTAAAGGGCGCCCTATAGAGGGTAATGTTCTTTACCTAGGTGGCCCATTAACCTTTATGAGCTGTCTTAGAAATAGCTTTGATAAAATTTTAAACATCAAGGGCGAATGTCCTGAAAACAGCCTTTACTACGTAGCTATGGGAGCTGCACTAAGTGCTGAAACCCCTGTTGATTTAACAACTTTACCAGAAAAACTACAAAAAGCTGATGCAGAACGCAGCTTTGTTCATCTACCACCTTTATTCAATAGCGAGCAGGAATATGCTGATTTTAAAACACGCCACGATAATGAGCGTGTTGATGTAGGAAATCCGCAGGAAGCTACGGAAGCCTTTATCGGCATTGATTCTGGCAGTACAACCATAAAAATTGCAGTTATAAGTCCTAATGGTGAGCTGTTAGACACCTTTTACCAAAGTAATAAGGGTAACCCTGTAATTGCTGTTCGCGAATATTTAACTGGCTTTTACCAAAAATATCCAAACTGCAGGCTGTTAGCCGGTGGTGTAACAGGCTATGGCGAAGATTTAATCAGTCATGGCTTTGGTATTGACTACGGCATCGTAGAAACTATGGCCCACTTTTATGCAGCCAAGCATATACAGCCACAGGTTGACTTTATCATCGATATCGGTGGTCAGGATATGAAATGCCTTAAAATTCATAACGGCTGCATTGACAATATCTTTTTAAACGAGGCCTGCTCTAGTGGCTGCGGCAGCTTTTTACAGACCTTTGCCGAAATTTTAGGCCACAGTGCTGAAGATTTTGCCAAGCTTGGCCTTTTTGCAGATAAGCCTGTTGATTTAGGCAGTCGTTGCACCGTTTTTATGAATAGCAGCGTCAAGCAAGCCCAAAAGGATGGTGCCTCTGTTGCTAATATCAGCGCCGGTCTTTCTATAAGCATTGTTAAAAATGCTCTTTACAAGGTTATCCGACCTAGCAGCAAGGAAGCTCTAGGCAGCCACATTGTTGTACAGGGAGGCACCTTCTTGAATGACTGCGTACTACGTGCCTTTGAACAAGAAATGGGTTTAGAGGTGGTTCGCCCCAACATCGCAGGGCTTATGGGAGCATATGGTGCAGCCCTATACGCACAACAGCGTTATGAGCAAGCTCCACATACTAGCACCATTATCGGTCCCGCTGAGCTAAAAGCCTTTGTCCATACCGTTAAAGGCTTTACCTGTGGCTTGTGTAATAACCACTGTCATCTTACTGTCAACACCTTTGCCAGTGGAAAACGTTTTATTAGTGGCAATCGCTGTGAACGACCTATTACTAAAACGGCTCCCAACGATGACCTTAATTTATATAGGCAAAAGCTAAAGCTTTTAACTACATTGCCTAATCTGGAAAACCCTAAGCGTGGAGCTATTGGTATTCCAATGGGACTGAATATGTACGAGCTGCTCCCCTTTTGGCAAGGACTGTTAAATGCGCTTGGCTTTAAGGTTATTGCCAGCCCTATTGAAGATAAAGCCATCTACAGCCTAGGCCAAAGCACCATTGCCAGTGATACAGTCTGCTACCCTGCCAAGCTGATGCATGGTCATATCAAATGGCTGTTAAACCACGGCATAGAAACCATCTTCTATCCCTGCATGACATATAATGTAGATGAGCATAGCACAGAAAACTGCTATAACTGCCCCGTAGTAGCCTACTATCCCGAGGCACTTGCTGCCAACATCTTAGATTTGTCAAAGGTAAATTTCCTCCATGAGTATCTAGGTTTATCCAATAAGAAAATTTTAGCTGAGAAGCTGCTACAAATTTTCCAACCCAATTACCCAGATATTACAAAAAATGAAATAAAAAAAGCCATTGAAGCGGCATTTACAGCCTATGACGAATATGAACTACAGGTTAAAAATCGAGGTCAGCAAATCATTAATACTGCTCGTCAGCAGCATCGCCCTATTATAGTGCTAGCAGGGCGTCCCTATCACATTGACCCTAAGGTAAACCACAGCATCGATAGGCTTATTACTAATATGGGAGCTGCTTTAATCAGTGAGGATGCTATAAGCAGTCATATTTCTCCTCGTGATTTGAATAACAATTTGCATGTGCTCAATCAATGGACCTATCATAGCAGGCTTTACGCTGCCGCTAAATATGTAGCAGAAAACACAGATATGCATCTTGTCCAGCTAGTAAGCTTTGGCTGTGGCTGCGATGCTATTACTGCCGATGAATGCCGTCGCATTCTTGAAGATAAGGAACGCATTTATACACAAATAAAAATAGATGACATAGATAACCTAGGCGCCACTAAAATACGTCTGCGCAGTCTTTTCTCGGCAGCGCACTTATTTGAGTCGGAAAGCCTACAGGAATAAGGAGGTAATTCTTATGTCCGCAACAGCCGAATATCCGGTATTTACTACCGAAATGAAAAAAACACATACTATCTTAATTCCAGGCATGCTCCCACTGCATTTTAACCTTTTGAAATCAGCCATCCAAAGCTGTGGCTACAAGGCAGAAATCCTGCAAAACAGCGACCGTGACGTTATTGAAACTGGCTTACGCTACGTTAATAACGACATTTGCTATCCTGCACTTTTAGTAATAGGGCAGCTTATTAGTGCACTACAAAGTGGCAAATATGACCTGCAGCATACTGCACTAATGCTATCTCAAACCGGTGGTGGCTGCAGAGCGTCTAATTATATTTATCTGCTACGTAAGGCCCTGGAAAAGGCTGGCCTTGGTCATATTCCTGTAATCAGCCTCAATGTAAATGGTATGCAGGAACAGCCTGGCTTTAAGCTAGATTTAACTATGCTGCGTAAATTTTTAGCTGCTGTTATCTACGGTGATGCTTTAATGTATTTAACTAATAAGATTCGTCCTTACGAAACCACTAAAGGACAAACTGATGAATTAGCCCAAACGTGGCTGCAAAAGCTAGATGCAGCCTTTAAGGAAAATAAAGCACAGGCAATTTCTACAGTTTTCAATCTCACTAGCAGCCTTGCCAAGGATTTTGCATCCATACCAGTACAGGCTAAGGAAAAAATCAAGGTTGGTATTGTTGGCGAAATTTATATAAAATATGCAGGCTTAGGCAATAACAATCTAGAAAAATTCCTGCAAAAGCAAAACTGTGAATATATGCTGCCCGGTCTTTTTAGCTTTGTAATGTATTGTGTTGATACTTATCTTACAGACTACAAGCTTTATGGTGGCAATATTTTAAAATATGGTGCCAACAAGGGTGCTATGTGGTATTTAGAAAAGCTTGAAGCTACCATGCGTAGAGCACTCAGTCTGGCACATATTGCTGCTCCTGCCAGCTATCAGGAAACAAAAAGTATGGCAAAGGGTATTATTGGCTATGGCAATAATATGGGTGAAGGCTGGCTTCTGACAGCAGAAATGCTAGAGCTTGCCAAAAACGGCTATGCCAATATCATCTGCGCCCAACCCTTTGGCTGCCTGCCTAACCATATTGCAGGTCGTGGCATGATTAACAAAATCAAAAACATAGCACAGGAAGCTAACATTTTAGCCCTTGACTATGATGCCAGCGCCTCCAAAGTAAATCAAGAAAACCGTATCAAGCTAATGCTAGCAACAGCAGAATAAAAAACAGGCCATCAGGAATGTCATGCTCCTGATGGCTTTGCCATGTCCAATACCTTTACAACAGCTCTAAAAATATCTTAGGATAATTAGGCGCTTAATCTAATTTGTGCTATAATGAAGGAAATAAATTTTTATGTGAAAGGTGATGTAGATGTTTAAAAAGATTCTTGCAGCAAGCCTTTGTGCCTGCGCCTTAACCCTTACACCCCTTTGGTCTGATAATGTAATTGCTACTGCAGAGGCTGCCTCTGAAAAGGTAACCATGAGCAACTATCCTAAGCTTGTTGGCAAAACAGCACTTTCTACACTCAGTGAAATTGATTTGATTGAAGCTAAACGCACTGCTCCGGAGCTAGAAGAAATCAGCGACTGGAACCGTCAGGTTGCTTACTATCTTGGCTCTAAGGAATATGCACTGTCTACTCTGTGGTCCCCATTAAGAGTGCAGCTCATTACCCCTTATTCTCTTATCAAATACATGTATTATAAAGCTGGTCAAGACTTAACCACCCCTGACGAGGATTTGATTAAAGAAATCAGAAAACACAAGGATGTAGCTTGGGTATGGGTATGGTCCAGTGGTAGCTACAATATCCTCAACAACAATCCGCCTCCAACTGTTAAGGATGTAGTTATCCGTACTAACGACAACGAATTCCTTCACAACCTGGACGGAGATAAATATTTCCCTAGAGAAGCATTTGCAGCTGCTAATATTCCTATGGGACAGGTTTGGGCGTTCCCTGTAAAGGTGTTCTCTGCAAGCCATATTCCTATGGACATTGTCCTTGTTGATTCTCAAGGCACTAAAAAGCCGCTAACAATCTATGAAGCTGACCTGGCTAAATGTCAATAAAACATACAACAAAGGGTGCGATTCTAACGAATTGCACTCTTTTATATTTGGGACCTTATTACCTGTACTTTTCCTAAATAATAAAATAATTTTAACATAAGTTTAGCTTTATCCTATTGCTATTAAGCAGCAAATTAGGCTTCGCTAAGATGCGCAGCAGCATAATATAAAAAACGACATTGCTCTGTAATCACCAAAGCAATGTCGTTCAAAAATTCATTATAAGCTTTTTTACTTATTAGCCAATACCACCATAAATCAAACCAAGAATCATGATGATTACAGTTAAAGGAACATAAATAAGCTTGGCAGCCTTACCAAAGGTTTCGCTTAAATGGCCATGACCTTGTTCCAGCTCCTTACGGATTTCATCCCAACCAAGGATGTAGTAAATTGATATTGCACCAAGCACTGCACCAAAGGGAACGATGATGATGGAAACAAAGTCCATCCAAGCACCTACCTTGGGCTCCGCTTCGATAAAGATACCAACGCCAAGTGCCAAAGCGCTGGCAATAACAACAGCCAGCTTACGAGGTAATTTAAAGTTCTTTTGCCAGCTTTCGCTTACTGCCTCCAGCATATTGATAAGTGAGGTAATACCCGCAAAGAAAACAGCAATAAAGAAGAAAATAGCAAAGAACTGACCCATAGGCATTTGTTGGAATACTTTAGGTAAGGTTAGGAAAATCAAAGAAGGACCACGGTCTGCACCGATACCGAAGGAAAATACTGCAGGCATAATAGCCAAGGCAGACAGCATAGCAGCTACAGTATCATAGCATGCGGTACGCAGAGATGCGTTTGGAATATCCTCTTTCTGGTCCAAATAAGCGCCATAAACAATCATACCACTACCAGTAATGGATAATGAGAAAAATGCTTGACCCATGGCCATAATCCAGGTGTCAACACGCAGCAGCTTTTCCCATTGGGGAATGAACAGGAATTTGTAGCCTTCAATGCTATTAGGCAGGAAAAATACCCAAACTGCTAAGCATACAAAAAGCACAAAGAATAAAGGCATCAAAACCTTACTAACCTTTTCAATACCACCACTTACACCAAAGAGCAGTACCAAAGATGTGAAGCCGATTACCAGAACATGCCAGATAACACTACCAAATTCACCAGTTGCCATAGCAAAATATTGACCAGGATCAGCAGTTAAAAGAACACCGGTTACAGAACCCCATAAGGAACGTAAAATCCAGCCTAAAATAACCGCATAGCCAATAGCAATACCTAAGCTACCCATCAGAGGAATCCATCCCAATGTACGGCCAAGCTTTTCCATTTTACGCTTAGCAAAGCAGTAAGCATATGCTCCTAAGGTGCCGGTTCTAGCTCTACGTCCAATTGCAAACTCCGCAGAAAGGCCAACCCAGCCAAATAAAGCTATAAAAAATAAATAAGGCAGCAAAAATGCTGCTCCACCATACTCACCTAAGCGATAGGGAAACATCCAAATATTGCCCAGACCAACTGCTGAGCCTACACATGCGATAACAAAGCCGAATGTTGAGGTAAACCCTCCATTTTGGTGAGATTCATTATTAGTTTTCAAATTCTTCTTCCTTTCTACACCGCAGCCTAGCTGCACTACTATTTTGTAAAAATCTAATACATTCTTACAATACTACCCCTATACCATAACAGTTTTCGCACAAAATAGCAAGAAAAATCTGAAAATAGTTTTCATAAAGTTCAAGCAAAAATTTTAAATCATAAAAAGCTGCTTTTTATGTTAATTTTAATACAAAACATATGAAAAAATTTGTATACATTGTTTTTTTGATTTTTTTCTTGACGGAATTCATAAAAGTGCTATAATCGACTACAACATAATAAAACAACGCAATGAATGAGAAGCAATTTGTTAAGCTTACAGAAAGCTGTCGGTTGATGCGAGACAGTAACGAAACAAATTTGTTCCGCTCAGGAGCGGCGAATGAGGAATCCGACGGGTGAGCCCGATATAGCTAACAAGAGATGGCCGCAGGCAATTTGGGTGGCACCGCGAGAAAGTTCTCGTCCCAAGTATATTTGGGATGGAGGGCTTATTTTTTTACCCTTCTTAGCTTGCGCGCAATTTGGGTGGTACCGCGAGAAGGAGAAGCTCGTCCCAAAGGGATGTGCTTCTCTATTTTTTTATAAAAAAACTCGCTAAGTACACAATAAGGAGAAAACCATGAAAAGAGCTTATAACTTTAACGCCGGACCCTCTGCCATACCTTTAGAAGTGCTTGAAGAGGCACAGGCTGAATTTATTAATTATGCCAATACTGGCATGGGTATTATTGAAATGAGTCATCGTTCCAAGGAATATGATGCTCTTCACCAAGAAACAAAGGCATTACTCAAAGAGCTGATGGAAATACCTGATAATTATGAGATTATGTTTATCCAAGGTGGCGGCAGCACCCAGTTTCTCATGACTGCTGCTAACTTTTTAAACAAGAAATATGCTGCCTACGTTAATACTGGTGTATGGGCAAGGAAGGCTATGGCTGAAGCAAAATATTTTGGTGAAGCATATGAAGCAGCCAGCAGCGCTGATAAAAATCACAGCTATATTCCTCAAAGCTTTAATATTAAGCCCGATACAGCCTATGTACACCTAACAGCTAACAATACCATCTACGGTACGGAATACAAAAAATTCCCCAAATTTGATATACCAATCATCTGCGATATGTCCAGTGACATCCTTTCTCGCAAGGTAAACGTAGCTGATTTTGACTTAATCTATGCAGGCGCACAAAAAAACCTTGGACCTGCAGGTGTAGTTATTGTCATCGCCAAGAAGGAATTCTTGGCTACTGCCAACAAGGAGCTGCCAACCATGCTGCGCTATTCAACCTTTGCTGATAACGATTCTCTTTATAATACGCCACCTGTCTTCTGCATCTATATGGTTAATAAAACACTAAAATGGATTAAAGCTCAGGGCGGTGTAGATGCTATAGCAAAGAATAATGAAGCCAAGGCTAAGGTAATCTATGATGTAATAGATAACAGCAATGGTTTTTATAAGGGACACGCTCAAAAGGAATATCGCAGCCTAATGAACATAACCTTTAACCTAGCAACACCCGAAATGGAAAAGGATTTTGTTGCTAAAGGAAAAGCAGCGGGCTTTGTAGGTATTGGTGGTCATCGTCTAGTAGGCGGCTGCAGAGCATCCACCTATAACGCAGTTCCAATGGTGGCCTGCCTAGCACTGGCTGAATTTATGAAGCAATATCAAAAGGATAATCAATAAGAAAAATACCTAATTCAAGGAGGAAATAAAAATGAAGATTTTTGTAAGCAATGATGTAAGTGAAAAAGGCGTGGCTCTGCTCCGTGAGCATTTTGATGTAGACGTACAACCTAATATGCAGCCCGAGGAGCTGAAAAAAATTATTGGCCAATATGATGGTCTAGTAACCCGTAGTCTGACAAAGGTTACTAAAGAGGTTATTGATGCAGCAGATAATCTTAAAGTTATTGGTCGTGCAGGCGTAGGCGTTGACAATATTGATGTAGCTGCAGCAACAGCTCGTGGTATTGTTGTGCTCAACACCCCTGAAGGCAACACAATTGCCGCAACCGAGCATACCATTGCTATGATTATGGCTATGACTCGCCACATTCCTCAAGCCCACCAATCCCTGCAGGAGGGCAAGTGGGACAGAAAAAGCTTTGATGGCATCCAGGTTCAAGGTAAAACCCTGGGAATCATTGGCGTAGGACGTATCGGTAGTCGTGTTGCTAAGCGTATGCAGGCTATGGAAATGACTACTATCGGCTACGACCCTTATATTACCGAAGAGCGTGCTCGTCAGATTGGTGTTGAGCTAGTAGACTTTGATACACTTTTGGCAAAATCTGACTATATCACCATTCATACTCCGTTAACGAAAGAAACAGAAAACATGATTAATGCTGAAGCCATTGCTAAAATGAAGGATGGCGTGCGCTTTGCCAATATTGCCCGTGGCGGCTGCATGGATATGCAGGCTGTGGCTGATGCTGTTAAATCTGGAAAAATTGCAGGTGCAGCTATTGATGTTTATCCCTTCGAGCCTTTGACTAAAGAAAATAATCCCTTCCACGGTCTCTTCAATGTTGTACAAACTCCCCATCTTGGTGCCTCCACTGTAGAAGCACAAATTGGTGTTGCTGTTGATGTTGCTTATGGCGTAATTGACGCCTTAGAGGGACGCCCTGTTATGACTGCTGTAAATATGGCTCCTATTCCTAAAAATGTTGCGGATATTATTCATCCCTACTTTGGCCTAGCTGAGCGTATGGGTACTGTTGGTATTTACCTTGCAGAAGGTCCTATTAAGGCCGTTGAAGTAGAATATACAGGTGAACTGGCTAACACAGAGGTTCAAGCTCTGACTACAGCCTTCCTTAAAGGCCTTTTGAACCCCATCCTCCAAGAAAGTGTCAACTTTGTTAATGCTCCTAACATTGCTAAAAAACGCCATCTTGATGTTAAGGAAATCAAATCCCATAAGACCGGCTACTTTACTACCTCTATTACTGCTAAAATTGTCACCAGCAAAGGTGAGCATACTCTGGTAGGTACTTTGTTTGATGGCAAAGAGCCTAAAATTGTTCAGATTGATAAATTCAGAGTGGATTTTACACCAGAAGGCTATATGCTTTTTGCACCGCATACCGATAAGCCTAATATGATTGGTCAAATTGCCACTATTCTTGGTAATGCAGGTATCAATATCAATGGCATGCAGGTTGGCAGCACACCTGTAAAGGGAACCAACATCATGGCTATTGCAGTTGGTAATGATATTCCTAATGACATTATGCTACAGCTTCGTGGCATTGAAGGCATTTTAGACGTAAAGCTGATTAACTGCGAATGCTAATTTGATAAAGGAAGAAGTTATGACTAGAATAATTTTAGTCCGCCACGGCGAAACAACCTGGAATATAGAAGGGCGCTATCAAGGACAGGAGGATACCCCCTTAAGCGAACGAGGATTAAAGCAAGGCACAATGCTAGCTGAAGGCCTGCGCAATATCCATATTGACCGTTGTATATCCAGTCCCTTGAAGCGCAGCTTCAAAACCTGCCAGCTCTGCGCAAAGCTGCACAATCTGCCTGTCGCCACTGATGACCGCCTGCTAGAAATAAATCACGGCTCCTGGGAAGGCATCTTAGCGCCTGAAATTGCAGCCGAATATCCTGAGGAATTCAACCTATGGCACACCAAGCCTCATCTTGTGCAAATGCCTGACGGTGGAGAAAATCTTGAGGACGTACGCAAGCGTGTACGCTCCGCATTTGATGAATATGCCCAAAAATATCCTAATGAAACCATTCTTGTTGCAGCACATGATGCTGTAAATAAAGCTATTATCTGTGACTTAATGGGTATGGGAATGGAGCACTTTTGGCAAATCAAGCAGGATAACACCTGCATTAACGTACTTGAATGTAACAATGGAGTATGGCGTCTTGTTCTCTTAAACTCTACAAATCATTTAGGCTTCCTTTTCAGTGGAATTGAACAGGAAGGACTATAAAAACAAAAATAAAGCTGTATCTGTACACATCATAATGATGCAATTCAGATACAGCTTTTTTAATTATTCAGTAATGTTTACAAAGTTAAAACCACATAACACTTGCGGTACTTCTTATCTCATTTACCATAAATGCAAGTAAAGAGCTATAATGTGACTGAAGAAATCATCTCTAGTGCCAGTCATTAAAATTTACTTGAATACACAATCATACACCTCGGCCCCAAGATACATCAAAATAGCAAATATTATTATATAAATATCCCTAATAGTACCTTCTTTAGTATCAGAATTTTTGTATCCTAGATAGAAAATATAGCCTACAAGTATTGTTCCGTATATCATTAAAATATTAGTCAGTGTATTTTGCAAACCTACATAAAGACTACTAATTTCTAAGTAGCTAATTAATATCTGAAGCACTGACATCGGTATTAAAAAAACTAGTATTCTATTTCTAGGAGATAGAATTTCTTGACTATAATCTATTCCCTTCCATAAGAATAAAATCAGACTAACAATACCAAGTAATAACCAAGATTCTGAAGAAACCCATGTGTACATACTTATTCATCCTTTCAATGTACGCTAATATCAAATTAGCAGTTTTTATTTGTTTTTGCTAATGCTCTCAAAGCAACACCTACTCAAATTATTATTTTTCACAAACAATCTTAATTGTATATCCAAAATGCAAATATAATAAACAACACAACATAAAAATACTTCAATGTATTCTTCATCATTTCACGTTTGCTTATTTCCTGTTTTTTGTAATCACAATAATCTTCTAAATACATTGTAGTCATAAACCCTATTACCACAGCTGGCAATATAAATTTGTTAACAAAATAATATTCTGTAAATAAATGTATAAACATATAATCCATAGCCAAGTACATAATTAATATTATATGGATTATACCCAGTCTTCTAAATATGCTTTTATTTTTATAAAAATACTGTATAGCAGTCACTATACCAATCAAGAAAATTATTACCCATGTCATAGGTTGAAACAAATTTTCCATATCTATCCTCCATTCTCAGACAATAAAAAAACTTCCAAACTGCTGCTTTGATACTGCATTGATATCATAAACTGATTACAATACTAGTACAATGTCTTTTCCGCACGTTTAGAAGCTTGTTCCGGTTCAGATTAGGTAATATTGGCTGTTTTCAAACATTGCTATGTCAAGCTACAAACTAGCTATCACCACTCTACATATGGAAACCCTATCACAAGTAAGAAAAATATATCACATTCTCATATTTGCAATAACTAAGTAATAGCCCAAATTACGTTCACCTACATATCTTGATACATAAGTACCAGCCATAAAATATTACTAAAGCATCCTTATTCTATTCTAAAATCATTATATCCTAGTTAAATAAAAAAGTAAATAAACTGTTTTAACATAAAAATAGTACAACGTCTTTCTAGAAAAATTAGAAAAACGTTGCACTTTTGTGTTATAGGTAAAATATGTAAAACATATATTTTGCAAGATGTGTTAAAACAACGACCTTCTAAAATATCACAATTATTTTAACCCAG